>NZ_DDNS01000027.1:2219-30681 GCF_002341255.1 Psychrobacter sp. UBA2514 | reverse complement strand
GAATGTTCAACACGCCCTAATATTGAGCACTTAAAATCCTCTTAATTTATCTAGATTTAATGCCTAATGTTGTGTTTAGCTTTGGTATAAATGCCAAGCCAGATACAACATCAGCAGTCCTACCAACGCATCGAGTATGTTCCAAGCTTTTGGCTTCGCAAATAGAGGTCTGAGCAATCGTGCACCGTAACCTAGGGCAAAGAAGAAAAAGAATGACGCGCTAATTGCCCCAATGGCAAAGGTAAGTTTGCTAGCAGCGCCTGTTGAAACCATCCCAACGAGCACCAATGTATCTAAGTAGACATGTGGATTTAGCCACGTAAAGCCAAAGCAGAGCAGCAGCGCTTTTTTTAAGCTACTCACCACTTGTCCTTCGACCGTCAGCGCATGAGATACGCGTACGCTGGCATACAAACTCTGTAAGCCGTAGCCTAATAAAAATAAAATGCCTGCTATTTTTGCGATATCTATCACATGCGGATAGCGTGCGGTGACCGCACCAAATCCACCAACGCCCGCTGATATCAAGAGCGCGTCGCTCACCGCGCAAAACAGGCAAACAAAAAATATGTGCTCACGTTTGAGACCTTGTTTGAGTACAAAGGCATTTTGAGAACCAATGGCGATGATGAGCGATAACCCAAGCAAAAAACCAGAGAGATAATCGGAAGTATTCATAACAAGGCGCTTAACATTTAGGAAGTGAGCGGAGAGAGTAGGAATGTTGACACTTTGCGTACTGGCAGGTCAGCAAAAACCTGTTAAGATACGCTATTGAATGAACGTATGCAATACGAGCACAACGTGTGTGTACTGGATGAGGGGCAGAGCAAGTCATGGTAGTCAGTTTGACAAGAATGCTAAAGTCATTTGGGCAAGCGCAAGATGACCTACCAACGCTAGCTGCCAAAAATGCGCAGGAAATAGGTGCCAGTCAGCACATGGATAATGATATTAATCATGGGGATATCGATCATACGAATGGCAGTACTCAAGCAGATCGCCAGCGTCCGCCACTCACAGCGCCTGAGCGGGTAGACCGTATACGTGATGCATTGGCGCAAGTAAATGATATTCACTCATCAACCCCGCTGACTGATCGCTATTTGTCCAATCGCGCCCAAATGCAACCGACCAATAGACCACCTTTTGACCCCGATACTTTATGGTATCTCAAACATGGACGTTGTCCGATTATGACTGAGCTTGTTGATGTGGTCGACGAGGCCACCCTAAATGCGATGCCTATCGAAGCCGTTGCGATATTAGATCGTATCAATGGCAAGCTAAAACGCTATCGTGAGTGGAGTAGTGAGCTAAACGAGCAACAGCAGCAGCAACATAATGAGCGACAATTTGTCATTGATAAGCTGGTGTCCGAGAGCATCCCTGAAGCGCTACATCATTATGAGCAGTTGCAGCGCTTTAGTCCGCATCGCACCAAAAACAATATGGTTCAGGGAAAAATGACCGCAGGTGATATGTTGACCGATTTGTTTTTAGAAATTGATTATGAGCTTGATGAGCTATTGGATGAGCTGCATCAAACCGTTTTAAATCGTCTTGCCTCAACCCATCGTTACGTCAAGAGCCGCACGCAAAGCTAGCGTATTTTATAAAATAAAAGATTATCCAAAAACATAACAGGCTCAATGTATAACAATATAAGGCTTTCATAGAGCCTTATTTTTTTGTTTAATAAAAGCAGTGCTAAGCAATAAAGTTGACGACACTAAAACCGCCTAGCTTAAAATACTGATTAAAATAACAAGAAATTTGCCAAACTATTCTGTCAAATAATAAGGAAAACCCGATGACTCAAGTGACTGCTATGTTAGTGATGTTTGTATTATACGGAGTGCTGCCAGCCGCTGGGTTATATCTGGGGTATCGTGGTATTAAGAAAGTTACCGCGCCCAAAATGCTGGAATATACTGCCATGCCGCAACTGGGCTATATACCAGAGAAAAGCCTACCCGTTGAAGTCAAAACAGCACTTGAGCAAATCAATCGAAAAGGCAAAAAACTCCGCTTGATCTATGGTGATACCAATAATGACGGTAAAATTGATGATAAAGACACCATTAATGAAACTTATATTATGATCCAAAATCTGATGGACCGACACATTCCGCAAGCTGTGGCCGATTATCGCCGCTTGTATGATCTAGATGTGACAGAGGGGGCGCGTGCTGATACCACCAAAATCAAACATTCAGACGTCACTGGTAAACAAGCATTGTTAGAAGTGCTTAAGACGATCAATACCCAGTTTGACGATTTACTCAATGCCTCATACCATCAAGATGGCCAAAAACTGCTCGCGACCAATCGCTATCTGCAAGCGCGTTTTGATCATCCAAATATGGATTCAACAATGCAGCCGCTGAGTAATCTCAGTAAGGAAACAGAGGCTATTGAGTCACCTACTTTGAGTAGCGCGAATGTGAAAAATCCAGTAGCAGAAGATATTAAACGCTAAATGCCAACGATAAGTAGTCATACATAGAATTGAGTGATGAGTAGCGAGCAGTTATGAGTATATTAATAGGCATCGGTATTGTAACGACCGTCACGACTTTTTATCTAGGTAGAAAAGGCTGGCATGCATTGCACAAAGCGGTCGGTATTACTCCAGGTGTGCTTATATATCAAGATGATCATGCGCCATTGTCACTGGCTACGTTAAGTTGGGAACAGCTTAACTTGAATAAAAAGCACTTAAAAAGCTTGTCAGATCAGCAGCTACGGCAATTAAAGCGTATCGATCAAAAAGTGAGTAGCTATCAAGCTTATCAGGCAGCATTACAAGCTCAACATAAAACACCTGCTATAACAGAAGCACAGTTTGTTTTGAATAAAATGTTGCAAACTCGGCTACCTGAAATGCTAGCCACTCACTACCAATTAACAAATATAAATGTCACTAATGAGAATAGTGAAAAGAGGTTAGAGGCTAGTGAGTTATTGCAAAGTGTTTTAGATAACATCGAACAGCGTTTGGATAGACTACTGGCACAAATGGACGAGGAGCAGCTAAAAGAGCTGCGAGTCATGAAGCATTATATTAATAGCCACGACAGCTGAGCCGTTATTTTTATACTAAGTAACTGTGAGGCCTGTAAAAAAGACATAAAAAAAGCGGTCAATGATGCATAGTCATTGACCGCTTTTTTATGTTTATTCTAAATCTATCAAAAACTTAGAATAATGTTAAATCAATTGAATTAGCGCTTATCATTGCGGTCACGACTATTACGCGTGCCGCGGCTGACAGGGCTAGCACTGCTTTTAGGCTTCGCGCTGCTGTTGCGATTGTCATTACGAGTGTCCGTGCGACGTGCTTTAAGCGGCTTGTTTCTGATACGCTCTTGCTTTTTTTTAGCCGCACCATGTAGACCTGTGCCATAACGTGGGCGTAAGCTCACCAAATCGGTCAATGTATTGATCTCTTTTTTATCGAGTTCTAAGAAACGACCTGTACGTAACTCTTTTGGCAAGGCAATCGTACCGTAACGTGTACGCAATAGGCGGCTAACTTTCAGACCTTGTGACTCAAACAAGCGGCGTACTTCACGGTTACGACCTTCTTTGAGCTGAACGTGATACCACTTATTAACCCCTTCACCGCCGCCTTCTTTGATGTCGTCAAACTGCGCCATGCCGTCTTCTAACATGACACCAGCAGTCAAGTTGCGGGCGATATCAGGAGTGACTTCACCCAACACACGAACGGCATATTCACGCGTCACTTCGCTAGAGGGATGCATCAGGCGATGCGCCATCTCACCATCATTGGTAAATAGTAGTAAGCCAGTTGAATTGATATCCAAACGTCCAACCATGACCCAACGATCATGAGTGAGCTTTGGCAAGCGCTCAAACACAGTCGGACGACCTTCTGGATCTTTGGCTGAGCAGACTTCGCCTTCTGGCTTGTAATAAGCGATCACTCGGCGACGCTTTTCATTTTCGGTGGTATATTTGATCTGACGACCATCCACACGTATTTCATCGCCTGGTGTGACACGGTCACCAATCGTTGCTGGACCGTTATTAACAGATACGCGACCTGCTTTAATCACTTCTTCCATTTGGCGACGTGAACCAAGGCCCATACGGGCGAGTGCTTTTTGCAATTTTTCGTCTTTCATCTTAATGTCCTTGAGTCGGTGGGTTTACATTTCTCAATGTATAATGATTCACAATTGTTTATACTAGATTATAAATGATAATAGGTAAGAAAATGCATTATTTGCTGTGAGCAGCATTATACTAGTAAAAGACTGCTTATACTGTATTTTTTGACTTATACACCTCGCAACTGTACTCAAGCCAATTTGAACAAAATCTTGCATATTTTTACTAAGAATGTTTAACAGCTTTTAGGTAGTCGTACATATGCAGCAACATAGCAGTGTAAGAATTTAGTATAAATTCAATGAATTATTAATATACGTAATATATTTAGTTGTAATTGATAAAAAGAATTTATATGCTACATGGAGTGATTAGTTTAAAAATAGCTTTTTGTATCAATCAATAAGAACATTACTGTATAACAGATAACTTATGTTATGATGCCGATTATTTTTGTGGAAGATGTAAAAAAATAACATCGATACAAATTTATTAATACAAAACTGTTTTTAGTCGTTTTATGTGATTGCAGTAATAGAAGAGGCTTTTTGATATGAGACAGACAACTAAGTTGTTGAGTGCAGCGTGTTTGTTAGCTAGTAGTATGCTCTATGGATGTGCTACTACAACCATCAATTCTGGGCTTCAAGCTGGTCAGTTACCGCCCAGTGGATCTTTTATTGCAGAGAATGGCATAGAATTTAATGTTCAGCCCTTAAATTTAGCAACATTACCACCGAAAAAAACGATCACACCAAGTAGTGATTTAATACGTTTGATTAATACGTCTGGTCAAGTGGACTATCGTATTGCTAAAGGAGATATTTTAGGTATTACGTTGGTAGGTTATCCTGATATAGCGCCTCCTTTGACCAATAGTAGTAACGCATCCAATCCATATGCATCTGGTTTTCCTATAGATCAGCAAGGGTTTATCCAGTTCCCACTTATTGGTCGTATCAAAGCTAGCGGTATGAGTGTGCCACAATTTACAGCGAACTTACAAAGTCGTCTTCAGCGTTATCTCAAGTATCCAGATCCGCAAGTGAAAATCATTAATTATCGTGGTAACAAGTTTTTTATCGATGGCGAAGTGAAGCAGCCCGGTGAGTTCCCTATTGCTGATGTGCCCGTTTCTCTGTATGGGGCAATTTCTATGGCAGGTGGTGTAACGACTACAGGTGATTCGAACAATGTTGTGCTGAACCGTAGAGGCACAAGCTATAATATAGGGCTACAGACGTTACGACAGATGGGTGCTTCTGCCAACCAAATTTATTTGCAAGATGGTGACTCTATCCATGTCAATAGCCAAGAACGTAATAAGGTATATGTGTTGGGAGAGTTTGGACAAGTGGAGCCAGTACCCATCTTAGAGCAAGGCATCAGCTTGGCACAAGTTTTAGGGGAGTCCAAAGGTCTCAATTCTAATACTGCAAATGCGGCCAAGATATACGTCGTTCGTGACAATCTCAATACAAGAGCAACTGATATTTATTATGTAGATATGCAAACGGTTACTAGCTTTGCACTTGCTAATCGTTTTGAGATGTATCCTAATGATATTGTCTATGTTGACCCGACTGGTCTTACACGCTGGAATCGTGTTATTAGCGCCTTACTACCTTCCACTACAGCGTTTAGATCTCTTTCAACTCTATAGGTAATGATAATCATGGCGTTTAATAATATTTTGGTCGTTTGTGTTGGTAACATTTGCCGCAGCCCGATGGCAGAAGCTTTGTTAAAAAAGCGTTATCCTAACAAAGTAATTGACTCTGCAGGCGTCGGCGCTTTAATTGGCCATCCTGCAGATTCATCTGCCCTCAAAATTATGTCTGAACAGCAGATAGATATTACAGACCATATAGCCAAACAAATCGACGAAAAATTAGCAAAAAAAGCTGACCTTATTTTTACCATGTCAGATAGTCAGACTAAATGGATTGAGGAACGTTGGCCATTTTGCCGTGGTAAAACATTTAAGCTTGGTCACTGGCAAAATAAAGATATTGCTGACCCATATAAGCATGAAATGAGCGCTTTTGAGACAGCATATCAAGATATTGTTGATGGTCTCGATCAGTGGGCCGATAAAATTAACTAAGTAATGCTTATCCGACGAACAAGCTGAAGTGGTAGACCTATAGTTATGAGTACAGATTCGAAAAATTTATCAAACCCTGTTTCGAAAGAAGATAATGATGACATTGATCTTATGGCGCTGCTATTTGCCATTTTGCGTGGTTGGAAAATCATCGTATTTTTTGCTGTGTTAGGCCTGATAATTGGGGTTTTGTATAGTAGATATGTCAACCCTACCTTTAAGTCAGATGCACTTATTCAAATTGAAGAGAACTCCAAAGGAGTTGCAGCACTAGGGGCTGATATTTCTGAGTTAGTTGGGTCGGAAGTTAGTAAAGCCCAAGCAGAGGCAGAGCTGATAAGGTCACGTATGATTTTAGAGCCTGTTGTCAGTTTATTGCATTTACGTATTCGCCTATCTGACCCTAATATTGGAACTTTAGATAGAATAAAAAGTGATAGTACTGCGACTCAAATAAATAAACCTGAAGGTGTGTCGCTTAAAACTAAAGATGGTGAAGTAGAAATTAGTCAGTTTAATGTATCTCAAGAGTATTTAAATCAATCATTTAGCTTGATACGCTCAGAGACTGGATTTGTCTTAAGTAACGGCTTTGAAGATTTTAAAGGTGAGATTGGCCAGCCCCAGCAGTTTAGAGGCACAGATGGTCAAATTCAAATCACAGTAAATAATTTACCTGCCGATGGTTATTTAATCAATCTTACTAAGCAGTCTCTTCAAATGACGACAGAGCGGTTAAATAGTGCTTTATCTGTGGTTGAAAAAGGCAAGCAAACAGGTATTATTCAGCTGTCTATGACCGGAGACAATCAGCAACAAACCAGTTTGATCCTAAAACAAATCGTTTTGTCTTATATTGATCAAAATCAGTCTCGTGGCTCTGAAGAAACCACTAAAACCATCAGCTTTATGGAAACTCAAATCCCGACCCTAAAGAAAAGGTTGGAGGATTCTGAAGCAATATTCAATGAATTCCGTAAAAAATACGGTACTATTGATGTGGCGAAAGAAGCCGAATTGCTCTTAACCGAAAGCTCGCAAATCGAGCTACAGCTCAATGAGCTAAAATTGAAAAAAGCGGATCTCACTACTTATTATACGGAAGAGCATCCATTAGTCATTCAAATTAATGATCAACTTGCGGTACTTAATGCTAGAAGACAAGAAATAGATAACACTATTGCAGGATTACCTGAGATACAAAGAGAGTTTTTACAACTATCAGCTGATACGACGATCAACAGAGAGATCTATCTCACGCTACTCAAAAACTATGAACAGTTAAAGATCGTCAAAGCTGGTCAAATTGGTTTCGCTCGTATCATTGATTTACCAATCAGTACCCACCGAGCGATCGCGCCAAAGAAACTACAAATTATCATATTGGCGATGTTGTTAGGGGCGATGCTTGGAACAATGCTCGTACTCCTGAAAAACATGCTTAGAAATGTGGTTAAAGACCCTGAACGTATCGAAGCAAAAACGGGTGTACCTGTGGTCGCAACGATTCCTCGTTCACCTCTACTGACCAGATTACGTAAAGATAAGAAAGTGCCTAATCGTTTGCTGGCCTATGCTGATAGTAACAGCTTGAGTTATGAAGCCATCAAAAGCCTAAGAACGAGCCTGATGTTCGGTATGACGACACCAGAGCAAGGGGGCCAAAGGGCGAAAGTTATACTTATCACTGGTGAGAGCCCTGGCGTTGGTAAATCATTTATCTCGGCCAATCTAACGGAAGTTTTTGCTCAGTTAGACAAGAAGGTGCTGATTATGGACGCAGATATGCGCTTGGGTGAGCTGCATAAAATATTTGGTATGACCCAATATAACGGTTTGGCCGACTATCTATCGCAAGATAAATTATCACAAAATATGACTGATTTTGCGCAGAATAACGCCCAAGTCCCAGAAGCTATCACCACCCAAAAGATCAGTAATCTAGCGAGCTTTATCCATCCGACCAATATAGATAATATTGATTTTATGCCAAGAGGTGAGCATCCACGCAATCCTGCATCGCTGTTGTCTGATAGCAGGCTCAATAACCTAATGACAGAGTTGAGTCTACATTATGACTATATCATTATTGATTCACCGCCGATCCTCGCAGCTTCCGATGCAATGATACTGGCGCAATATGCTAATAAAGTATTGATGGTAACTAGATACGATAACTCAATTGAGGGACAGCTGGTCTATGCGGTCAATCAAATGAATAAGGCAAATATAGAGGTAGATGGAATTATCTTAAATGACGTACAGCAGGGTATCATGAGCAAATACAGCTATCATTATAGTTATGCCTATGGTAACAACCAGTAGTATGCTATTAACTAACTTAGTTCTTAAAAATGATATGGACTGAATAGACAATCCATATGGTTGAAAAGTCTTTACATAGTGTCAAACGTAAGCCGAAGCTTATAGGTGGAAATGTGTTGCAATCTATCGCTCAGTACCTGTTGTCGCTGCCAAGATATATCAAGCGTCTGATTTTGATTAGCGCAGACTTTATAATGGCTATTGCTTGTTTGCTGTTGTCACTATTACTGCGTTATGGTTACGTCGAGCTTCATGTTAGTTGGTGGGCATTGGGTCTCTATGCATTGATACCTGTGGTCAGTCTGTATTTCATAGGGTTCTATCATAGTGTATCTAGAGGGTTCCTTGATACAGTCATGAGCGGTGTGTTGCAACTATTCGTTGTATTAATCGTGTTCTATGAGCTGATTATTTATTTTGATCTATTGCCACAGATACCTCGATCGACTCCAATTTTGTTTTTGTTTTTTCTTTATATTTGGCTGTGGAACAGTCGCTTGACAATCAAAGAGCTATTGAAAGGATGGCAAGGTAAGCGTTTTGATAGTAGGCTTATAGGTTATGATAATATTTTGATTTATGGTGCAGGTGAAGCAGGGCAGGAGTTGCTGAAAGGTTTGAGTAACTCACATAAATATAGTGTGGTTGCTTTTGTTGATGATGATCGTCAGCTAACAGGTGCCCATATTATGGGGAAAAAGATTTACCATACTGATAACTTATTGGATATCGTAAATACCCTTGATATTGCCCAAGTGTTTTTGGCAGTACCCTCTATTAGCCGTGCCCGCAAGCGCAAAATTATTGAGAAGCTTTCACATATCTCTATTAAGATAAAAGAGCTACCCAGTCTACAAGAATTGGCTGACGAAAAAGTCACTGTTAGCCATATGCGCAAGATCGATATATTAGACGTATTAGATCGCCAAACTGTAGACCCAGACGAAGAGTTGCTGAAGAAAAATATCGCTCATAAATCTGTCTTGGTAACAGGGGCTGGTGGCTCTATCGGTAGTGAGTTGTGCCGTCAAATCATCAAAAATAAACCAACTTGTCTGGTGTTATACGAGCTGTCAGAGTTTGCCCTTTATAGTATTCATCAAGAGCTTTTGGCAAAACAGGCTAGTAGTAATGAATATCAGGACATTCAAATCGTATCCATTATTGGCAATGTGACTGATGAGCATAACCTTATGAGGATATTTCAGACTTATCATGTACAAACAGTCTACCATGCAGCAGCATATAAACATGTGCCTATGGTCGAGCACAATCCGTTTCAAGGGGTTATTAACAATAGTCGCGGTACTTACCATTGTGCGCGTGCTGCTATTCGATCAGATGTAGAAACTTTTGTTTTGATATCTACTGACAAAGCTGTTAGACCTACTAATGTGATGGGTGCCACAAAGCGTTTAGCTGAGCTTGTGTGTCAGGCATTAAGTTATGAAGCCAATTCAATCAAGCCAGGTAGCAAAACCTGTATTAGTATGGTTAGATTCGGCAATGTGCTAGGCTCATCAGGATCTGTGGTGCCTGTTTTTACCAAACAAATCGAACAAGGTTTACCTATCACTGTCACCCATCCTGATGTCACGCGCTATTTTATGACTATCCCAGAGGCTGCTAATCTAGTAATACAGGCAGGTGCTATGGCGCAAGGTGGTGAGGTTTTTGTTCTTAACATGGGAGAGCCAGTAAAGATTGTCGATCTGGCTCAGCGCATGATTCATCTAAGTGGTCACGAAGTTAAAGACGATAAGCATCCTAATGGTGATATCGAAATTGTCTTTACAGGTCTTCGTTCTGGTGAAAAACTGTATGAAGAGCTCATAATTGGTGATGACAATGTGGAAGAAACTGCTCACCCACTTATCATGCAAGCGATGGAGCATAGGTTTTCTTTAACAGATCTTGAGCAGGTATTAGAGAAGTTACCAGAAAAATCTCAATTATACGACGTTGTATGGTTAAAGTTGCAGTTCAAACATTTTGTAGATGGATATAAAGAAGACACTACAGTTCACTCCTAATTTGGAAAACATTCATTGATAAGGTTGGTTGATAGATACTATGTTAAATATTGATAATATTAAAATTGCCGTCATCGGTCTCGGCTATGTGGGTCTACCATTAGCGGTCGAGTTTGGTAAGCATCTTCCCGTCGTTGGTTTTGATATAAATGCTAAGCGAGTACAAGAACTCAGAGAAGGCTTTGATGGCACGCTTGAAGTTGATAGCGAGGCTCTAAAGGCAGCTAAATCATTAACTTTCACCACTCAATTGAGCGAAATTGCTGGCTGCAATTTTTATATTGTGACAGTACCGACACCAATTGATGAAAATAACGCACCAGATCTTACTCCTTTAGAAAGTGCCTCTGAAGCAGTAGGAAAGGTCATTAAAGCTGACGATATCGTAGTTTATGAATCTACTGTCTACCCTGGGGCAACAGAAGAAGTCTGTATTCCAATCATAGAAAAAGCATCTGGCCTAACCTTTAATCAAGATTTTTATGTTGGTTATAGCCCAGAACGTATCAATCCAGGTGATAAAGTAAACACCTTAACTAAAATTACTAAAATTACTTCAGGCTCGACACCAGAGGCAGCTGATTTAATTGATAGTCTATACTCTTCCATTATTACCGCTGGCACTTATCGAGCAAACTCAATTAAAGTCGCTGAAGCTGCTAAGGTTATCGAAAATACACAGCGTGACTTAAATATCGCTATCGTTAATGAGTTTGCTAAGATCTTTAATATCATTGGTATAGATACACAAGCGGTATTGGATGCAGCGGGTAGTAAATGGAATTTCCTTAAGTTTAAGCCAGGTTTGGTTGGTGGGCATTGTATTAGTGTGGATCCCTATTATTTGACTCATAAAGCTCAAGAGGTTGGTTACCGTCCAGAAGTTATCCTTGCCGGCAGACGTATCAATGATGGTATGGGTCAATATGTGGCTACACAAATGGTCAAAAAACTGGCGCGTAATAAAATACATATTGATGAAGCTAAAGTACTTGTGCTTGGATTTACTTTTAAAGGTGACTGTCCTGATATCCGTAATACTAAGATTATCGATATTATCAAAGAATTAAAAAGCTTTAATATCAATGTTGATGTTTATGACGATTGGGCTGATAAGCAAGAAGTATACGAGCATTACGGCATTGAGTTGATCGATGATTTGCATAAAGGCTATTACGATGGTGTCGTGGTTGCCGTTGATCACAGTAAGTACAAGCAGATGGGCGTAGAGGCTATTAGAGCGCTTGCTAAATCAAACCATGTTGTTTACGACGTCAAGCATGTATTCCAAGAAGGCGAAACAGATATTCGTTTATAAAAACTTAAGGATAATAGAATGAAAAAATTTGCACTGATTGGCGCTGCTGGTTATATCGCTCCACGTCATATGAAAGCCATTAAAGAGACTGGTAATGAGCTATCTGTCGCCTATGATATCAATGATTCTGTCGGTATTATCGATAGTATCTCACCTAGTAGTGAGTTCTTCACCGAGTTTGAACGCTTTAGCGATTATTGTTATAAATTAAAACGTGATAACAATCAGAAGATTGATATCGTTTCAATTTGCTCACCAAACTACCTGCATCATTCTCATATTGCCGCAGGTCTTAGAATGGGTGCTGATGTTATTTGTGAAAAACCTTTAGTGCCAACAGAAAGTGTACTTGATGAGTTAATTGAGGTTGAAAAAGAAACAGGTCACAAGGTTTATAATATTCTTCAATTGCGTCACCACGATGCTATTTTAAAGTTGAAAGATAAAATTGCTGCTGCCAATCGTGAAGAGAAATATGAAGTCGAATTAACTTATATTACATCACGCGGCAAGTGGTATCTTGAGAGTTGGAAAGGTGACCTAAATAAATCATTCGGTATCGCAACCAATATCGGTGTACATTTTTTTGATATGTTGCACTTTATATTTGGTGATCTCGTAGCTAATGAAGTCTACTATACTGGTGAAACCAAAGCGGGTGGTTACTTAGAGTATGACAAAGCGCGCGTGCGTTGGTTCTTATCTATTGATGCCAATGACCTGCCTGAAAGCGTTAAGGGTAAGCAGCCGACTTATCGTTCTATTGATATAGAAGGTGAAGAGATTGAGTTTTCTGGTGGATTCACAGACTTACATACGATCTCTTATCAAGAAATACTTGCAGGACGTGGTTATGGTTTAGAGGATGCAAGATTTGGCGTCAAAACTGTAGAGTACATTCGTCATGCGAAAGACGTAGTTACAGACGAATCTAAGTTACATCCTTATTTAAGTAAATTTTTATTAGGATAGTAATATGAATAATAATGTGCAAATCCATCCTTCAGCAGTTATTCATACAGACGTTATCATTGAAGATGATGTTTATATAGGTCCCAATTGTATTATCGGCTATCCACCCGAAGATAAAGCTGTATTTCCCAAAACGCCGTATACTGTTCATATAGGTTCAGGTACAAAAATTACTGGAAATGTAACCATTGATGCAGGAACTATTAAAAATACATACATTGGAAAAGATTGTTTTTTGATGAAAGGAGCTTATGTAGCGCATGATGTCGTCATTGAAAATAAAGTCACTTTATCTAGCCATGTTATGCTTGGAGGTCATGTAAAAGTGATGGAAGGCGCTAATCTAGGTATGGGCTGTATTGTTCACCAGCGTCAAAAAATTTGGCATTATTGTATGATAGGTATGGGTGCCATTGTCACTAAAAAACTAGTTATTGAGCCTTTTTCTATATACGTTGGAAATCCAGCAAAGAAAATAGGAACGAATGACAGAGGTCTTGAAAAAAGTGGATTTGATGAAAAAGCAATGACTGCTATACAAGAAGAATTCAACGCAAGCAGGTTATGATTATGCAATTTATAGACTTAGCGGCCCAACAGGCACGTATTAAAGAAAAAATTGATGCTGGTATTCAAAAAGTACTGAGCCACGGTAAGTATATTCTTGGTCCTGAGGTCAGCGAGCTTGAAGAAAAGCTAGTAGAGTATACGGGTGCTAAATATTGTATTACTTGTGCCAATGGTACTGATGCATTACAGATTGCACAAATGGCATTTGGAATAGCTCCTGGTGATGAGGTGATCACGCCAGGGTTTACTTATATTGCGACAGCGGAGACAGTTGCTGTACTAGGCGCTACGCCTATTTATGTGGATATCGATCCACAGACTTACAACTTAGATGTTGAACAGCTTGAGGCTGCCATTACACCGCGTACCAAAGCCATCATCGGTGTTAGCCTGTATGGGCAATGCGCAGACTTTGATGCTATCAATGCTATCGCAGCAAAGTATAATATTCCAGTGATTGAAGATGCTGCTCAAAGCTTTGGTGCTAGCTATAAAGGTAAGAAGTCCTGTAATTTAACGACGGTTGCCTGTACGAGCTTCTTCCCCAGTAAACCATTGGGTTGCTATGGTGATGGTGGTGCTATCTTTACTAATGATGAGGCACTAGCGACCGTGATGCGACAAATTGCGCGTCATGGTCAAGATCGACGCTATCATCACATCAGAGTGGGTGTGAATAGTCGCTTAGATACCTTACAAGCAGCGATACTACTACCTAAGCTTGAAATCCTAGATGATGAAATGCAAGCACGTCAGCGTGTGGCAGAGACGTATAATCAGCTCTTTACTGAAGTGGGCATGACAACGATACCTTTTATCGAAGCACACAATCAGAGTGCTTGGGCGCAATATACTATCCAAGTGGATAGTCGTGACCAGATACAGGCTAAGCTAAAAGAGCAGGGCATCCCGACAGCGGTACATTATCCGATACCATTGAATAAGCAGCCTGCGGTTGCTGACTCTAATGCGATACTACCAGTAGGTGATGCGGTCGCTGAGCGTGTGATGAGCTTGCCGATGCATCCTTATTTAATGCTTGAATCACAAGAGAAGATTGTAAGATCTTTAGGTTAGTGCTACATGATGAAAAGCTTTCTTGAAAAAATTAACAGTAGGCTTGATGCTCAAGGGGGCTTTTTAAAATCAGTATCACTATTAGCAGGTGGAACAGCTTTCGCCCATGTTATTACTATTCTAATACTGCCATTTGTGACACGTCTTTACAGCCCAGAAGACTTTTCTAAACTAGCTGTGTACAGCGGCTTATTAGGAATTTTTTCAGTAATAGCTTGTTTAAGGTATGAAGTGGCTATTCCTTTACCTAAAAATGATAAGATCGCAGAAAGCCTACTGATAATTTCAATATTTAGTAGTATTACTTTTTCGCTGATATTAGCGAGTGTACTTTTATTGTTTCCTTCATATATAAAGCAAATAATAGGTAATGGATATTTCTCACAAATAACTTGGATATTACCTCTAGGGGTGTTAGCTGCAAGTCTATACTCTGCTTTTAAATTTTGGTCTACTAGAATAAAAGACTTTAAATCTATAGCTCAGACCAAAATTCAACAATCGACGTCATCTGGTGTAGCCCAGTTGCTGCTAGGTTGGTTAGGCTATACCTCTATTGGTTTGCTAATGGGCCAGTTGTTATATAGTAGTGCAGGAGTATTTAGTTTAATAAGAAGAAAGAGTCGTCTAAGAAAAGTAAATTATGCTCAGCTAAAGACAACTTTCAAAGAGTACATCCAGTACCCCAAATATTCAGTTGGTGAGGCTTTATTCAATACAGCTGGCGTGCATTTACCCATTTTAATCATAGCTGCTGTAGCGGCACCGAAAGAAGCAGGATATTTGCTTCTAGCTTCCAAAATCATGGTTATACCCATGGTTTTAATAGGAGCTTCAGTTTCTCAAGTATACTATGCCCATGCTAATGAAGCTAAATTCGAAGGTAAACTTGCAGAATTTACGTACGACACGATGCGTAAGTTAGCATTAATTGGAAGCGCTCCGTTATTATTCATAGGTATATTAGCACCCGTTGTGTTCCCGTTAGTATTTGGTTCTGAATGGGAGCGTGCTGGAGTATTGGTTGCTTGGATGACACCTTGGTTTATTATACAGTTTGTTGTATCGCCAGTATCCATGGCTTTACATGTTAGTAATAACCAACGTCTGGCAGTAATATTGCAGTTTATAGGCTTAGCCTTCAAAGTTGCGATCGTGTGGTTAGTCTTTAAGGTTACTGAAATATATATTTCAGAGGCTTATGCAGTCAGCGGTTTTTTGTTTTATTTGATTTATTTGTTTGTACTGAAAAAATCTTTACATTTGAGAAGTGTTCATAAGATTTTTTTTAGTAAAAAACAGATTTTCTTAATGGTAACTGTAGTGAGTATTGCTTTAATTATCTCTGAGATAATTAAGTGGTTATTTGTATAACATTTAGTTTTTGATTTTACATTCTTAACTATATTAATTAACACAAGAAATTTATGTCAAAAAAACTGCAAGCCAAATCTTTTTTCAAAATTATAATGCTAGTTATTAGCTTTAGGTTGTTGCTAGATTATGGGTATATAAAATTTGTCTATCCTCTATTTGAATATAGCGGATTTAACTACGAATTTAACCTTACAAAGCTATTCATATCATGGTTTGTAATCGTCTTAGTTTTTTTAATTGTCTTTTTAAAAAAAAGAAGCGCGTTAATCTATATATATTTCTTGATATACTCAATTACAGTTGTGCCCAATAGTAGCTATTATGCCTTATCAGGAAGCAGTGAACAATCATTTTGGGCAACTACAATAGTATTCACTCTCATATTAATTTTTATACCGGCTCGGAAGAAAAAGTATTCTTACGAGAATGGTCTTAGCCAAAAGAAACGAAACATAATAATAACGATCATAGCAATAATATCATCGGTCAACCTACTATATTTAATATATTCAACTAGGGGGCAGTATGTATTATCTTTTGAGGATGTATATGAGTTTAGAGCAGATAATACTGCGAGTTACTCTGGAATCTTTGGTTACTTAAATAACTGGACTCCAAAGATATTTGTTCCCTTCTTAATTGCTGTAGGTTTTATTCGTAAGAGTAGGATTGTTATTTCATCAAGTATGATGTTTTGTTTGCTTCTATTTGCTTTTACAGGTCATAAATCAATTCTATTGCCAGTTATTCTTTGTGTTTTTCTGAGTTTGGCTTTTAAGTCAGGGTCTGAAGATAGATATTTTGAACGTTTTTCTATCTTATGCTTGTCAGGTTTAATAGCGATTTCGGCTATGGGGGTCGGGTGGTATCTTTGGGATGGAGAGTTATTCCTTGGCTCCATATTATTTAGAAGAGCTTTTTTCGTTCCAGTTTATTTAAACGATATTTATTTTGATATGTTTAGTGATTTATATGATCCTATTTACTGGTCGAATGGGCTTCTGTCTTCTTTTTCTATTTATCCCTATGGCAATGAACCAATCACTAGAATCGTTGGTGCTTATCTAAACTTACCTAATCTAAATGCTAATACTGGTTTTATAGCGTCTGGATTTATGCAGGCTCGATATATAGGTATGGCGCTTTATACGTTTATCCTTATTGTTATTAATATTATGTTGGCCAGGGTATCTAATCGAATCAATCCATTAATGTTTAATGCTATTCTATTGCTACCATTTCTTACGTTATTTAGTAGCTCAGATTTACCTACAACGATGCTTACACATGGATTGTTGATAGCAATTATAATATTGTACCTCTACAGTGGCGTGTTAAAATTTAGTACATCCTCACAAAGGTAATTAAAAATGAGAATTGTTCATTTAACCTCAGTTCATCCAAGATACGATATTCGAATATTTCTTAAGCAATGCTCTTCACTTGCAAGGAAATACCAAACTGCGCTGGTTGTAGCTGATGGTCTTGGTAATGAGGTCAAAGATGATGTATCGATTATTGATGTTGGTAAATTTAAGGGTAGAAAAAACAGAATGTTAAATGCCCCTAAAGCATTATTCAAAAAAGCAATTGAATTAGATGCTGATTTATATCATCTGCATGATCCTGAACTGTTACCAATAGCATTAAAACTTAGGCGTGTGGGAAAAGTTGTAGTTTTTGATGCTCACGAAGACTTTCCTAAGCAAGTCTTATCAAAGCATTATCTAAATACACACGTTGCAAAACTCATATCTATCTCGATAAAATATTATGAGAATTATGTCTGCTCCAAGCTTGATGCCGTAGTGACAGCTACACCTAGTATCCGAGATAAGTTTGCAAAGCATACTAAAAAAGTAGTAGACATTAATAACTATCCTTTGCTGGGTGAGTTACAGTCAATTAATAAGGATTGGGCAAATATAGTTGAAGAGATTGCCTATGTTGGAGGGATTTCTAAAATAAGAGGGATTCAGGAGGCGGTCGAGGCGTTAAGTTTAACCAAAACGAAAACAAAATTAAATTTAGTGGGTCGTTTTTCTGATCAGCAAACATACAGTTTGGCTCAAGCTAGCTCTGGTTGGCAATATGTCGATGAGCTAGGACAGTTAGATAGAGAACAAGTTAAAAGAATTTTGGAAAGATCAATCGCAGGCTTAGTTACTTTCTTGCCTGTTCCAAACCATATAGATGCTCAACCAAATAAAATGTTTGAGTATATGAGTGCTGGTATACCAGTTATTGGGTCTAACTATCCTCTTTGGGTCAATATCATAGAAGGTAATGATTGTGGTATTTGCGTAGATCCAGAAAATCCAACAGCAATTGCACAAGCAATTGATAAATTAGTATCAAATAAAGACTTAGCGGAAGCGATGGGCAAAAATGGCATCAAAGCAGTTAATGAAAAATATAACTGGGCTATCGAAGAGAAAAAATTATTCAAGCTATATGACGAGTTATTAGGAACTAAATTATGAAAATTCTAACAGTAATCGGTGCACGTCCCCAGTTTATCAAAGCCAGTGTGGTATCTAAGGCGATTCAGAATAGCTCGATATTAGATGAAAAGATTATCCATACCGGTCAGCATTTTGATGCCAATATGTCGAACATCTTTTTCGATCAATTGGGCATACCTAAACCTCATTATCAGCTCGATATTAATAGTGGTAGTCATGGCTCTATGACAGGGCGCATGTTAGAGCAGATTGAAGAAATTTGTCTGGCGGAGCAGCCAGACAGATTGATGGTTTATGGTGATACCAACTCAACGTTAGCGGGTGCCTTGGCGGCTGCAAAATTACATATTCCTGTCGCTCATATCGAAGCTGGATTGCGTAGTTTCAATATGCAAATGCCAGAAGAGATCAATCGTATTTTGACAGATCAGGTCAGTGATATATTATTTTGCCCAACAGATACGGCGGTAAGTAACCTGAAAAATGAAGGTTTTGATAAAAAGCCTGTTCAGGTGCTAAACGTAGGCGATGTCATGCAAGATTCGTCTTTATTCTTCTCTGAGCGTGCCGTTAAAGGATCATCATTGGTGGATGTGCCTAATGAAGGATTTATAGTAGCCACTCTGCATCGCGCCGAGAATACAGATGATACAACCCGCCTAAAATCTATCATAGATGCTTTGAATTATATTCATGAAAATATACGACCTGTCATCCTCCCATTGCACCCTCGTACCCAAAAAGTAGTCAAGTCGCTTGGTCTAGAGCTCAAAATGTTGGTATTAGAGCCGGTAGGTTATCTTGAGATGATTTGGTTGCTTAAGCACTGTGATGCCGTAGTTTCAGATAGCGGTGGCGTGCAAAAAGAAGCATTTTTCTTTAAAAAGCCATGTGTGACGATGCGTGACCAGACAGAATGGGTTGAGTTGGTAGAACAGGGCGTCAATGTGTTGGCTGGTGCTGATACGCAAAAGATTATTCAATGTACTGAAGCTATGTTAGGTAAAACTATTGAAGATCCATTAAGTTTGTATGGCGGCGGACATGCCTCTCAAAATATTGTTAATATATTAGAAAAGGCTTAGTCAATAATGAGTAAGAGTAAATCCATTTGGATTATCAATCAATACACCTCAACGCCAGAGACTGCGCAGGGTGGACGTCATTATTATTTTGCTAAATCATTAGCACGTCTTGGTTATAACGTTCATTTAATAGGGGCGAGTTACACGCATTTTCTAAAAGAGCCTATATACGTCGCAGATGATTTTAAAATAGAAGAAGTACAAGAGAACTTTAGTTTCGTGTGGGTAAAGGTTGCTCAATACCCTGAAGCCCACAGCAAAAAAAGAATAGCGAACTGGTTTACTTTCGCTTGGAAACTGCCTAAATTACAAGATGTTTTAACAAAGCCTGATGTGATTCTTTATTCATCTCCCTCTTTAGTTGGCTATTTAGGCGCAGAGAAATTAGCAAAGAAACTAAATGTGCCTCTCGCTTTTGAAGTACGAGATATTTGGCCTTTGACATTGTGTGAGCTTGGAGGTTATTCAGTCAAGCATCCTTTTATTGTGTTACTACAGGCTATTGAAAAACGCGCATATAAGAACGCTGATTTTGTCATTTCGAATTTAAAGAACTCTTATGAGCATATGCAATCGCTTGGTATGAATACTCATAAGTTTACCTGGATTCCGAATGGTTTTTTAAAAGAAGAGGTTGAGAGTGCTGAACCGTTAGATGCACGTACCATTGAACAACTACCCAAAGACAAGTTTGTGATTGGCTATGCAGGTACTTTTGGTGTCGCTAATGCACTAGACTCATTGATTAGTGCTGCCAGCCAATTAACGCAATATCCTGATATTGCCTTTGCATTGGTTGGGCAAGGAAAATTAAAAGCTGAATTACAAAGCCAAGTTAATAAGCTGGGTCTAACAAATATATATTTTGTAGATGCTATTCCGAAACCTCAAGTGCAAAGCGTATTGCAGACATTTGACGTGTGCTACATAGGTTTAACAAAGGATCCTTTGTTTAGATTTGGCGTATCTCCTAATAAATTGTTTGACTATTTGTATTCGGGTAAGCCTATCATATATGCTATTGATTCAGGGCTTTATACGCCAGTGGCAGATGCACAAGCAGGCATACAAATAGAGCCAGAAAATGCACAGCAAATAGTAAAAGCAATACTTGAAATGTACAATATGACACCTGAGCAACGTATTGAGATGGGTAGAAATGGTCATGCGGAAGCTGTTAACTCATACGAGTATGGTAGCTTAACTAAAAAGTTAACTTTTACATTATTTGGTGAATGATTTGATAAAACGACTGTTTGATATTGCAGCAGCGTCTAGTGCGCTTATGGTATTAGCCCCTGTTTATGCGGTGACTGCGTATAAAGTAAAGAAAAACTTAGGCTCGCCTGTATTGTTTCGTCAAGTACGTCCAGGTTTGCATGGTAAACCATTTGAGATGGTCAAATTTCGCACCATGAAAGATGCCATAGATAGTGAGGGTAATCCTTTACCAGATAGCGAGCGCCTAACAGATTATGGTAAGCGTCTGCGTGACAGCAGCTTGGATGAGCTGCCTGAGCTTTGGAATGTCATTAAAGGCGATATGAGCTTGGTAGGGCCGCGTCCATTATTGATGGAATATCTGCCGCTATACAATGATGAGCAAAATCGCCGCCATGATGTGCGTCCTGGCATCACAGGTTATGCGCAGGTTAACGGACGTAATGCGATTGGCTGGGATGAAAAATTTGCGCTTGATACGTGGTATGTCGATAACCAATCATTATGGTTAGACATCAAGATATTGCTTAAAACCGTAAAAAAAGTGATTATCAAAGACGGCATTAGTGCAGAGGGTGAAGCGACGATGAGTAAGTTTACAGGGAATATATAGTTAATAATAATAAGGAAGTCAAAATGCAGCAGTTAATCGGTATATATGGCGCTAGTGGGTTTGGTAAAGAACTGTTGCCCTTAGCGCGTGAACAGTATCCAGAAGCAAAATTCTGCTTTATAGATGATGGATCAGAATACAAAGAGCTTAATGGTTATACGGTTTATAATTATGAAGAGTTTTTAAGCTTAGAGTTTCAAGATAAAGCTGTAGTTTTGGCTATTGCAGATAGTAGGATTCGAGAAATCTTAGTAGCTAAATGTAGCAAAGACAATATCACTGTTTTGTCTACAAAAGCATCTAATAGCATTGTATTAGATGCAGTCGACATAGGAGAGGGTTCAGTACTGTGTCATTTTACCCAACTGACTTCTAATATTAAAATCGGCAAACAGTTTCACGCTAATATTTATAGCTATATTGCTCACGACTGCATCATTGGCGACTATGTGACCTTTGCTCCACGTGTCAGCTGTAACGGCAACATTCATATCCATGACCATGCCTATATCGGCACGGGGGCAGTCATCAAACAAGGCACACCTGATAAACCCTTGATCATTGGTAAAGGCGCTATAGTCGGCATGGGTGCTGTGGTGACTAAAGACGTACCCGCCGGAGCCGTAGTAGTAGGTAATCCAGCACGACCTTTGAGTAAATAATTTGCTAAAACTAGCACACTATAAATCTTATGACTTATTATAAAAAATTGAGAACCTTATGCTAAACACTCCTTTCTCACCATGGCCGAGCTTTACTCAAGAAGAGGCGGATAAGGTCAGTGCTGTTTTGTTGTCTAATAAAGTCAACTACTGGACAGGTCAAGAAGGGCGCGAGTTTGAAAAAGAATTTGCAGCGTGGGCAGACAGCCAATACGCAGTAGCCGTTGCTAATGGCACCTTAGCATTGGATGTGGCATTAAAAGCGCTGGATATCGGCGCAGGTGATGAAGTGATTGTCACACCGCGCACTTTTATCGCCAGTATCTCTTGTGTGGTCAATGCAGGCGCGACGCCTGTATTTGCAGATGTGGATGCCGAGACTGGCAATATCTCGCCTGAGACCATCAAAGCCGTATTGACCGATAAGACCAAAGCCGTCATTTGCGTGCATTTGGCTGGCTGGCCGTGCGACATGGATGGTATCATGACATTGGCAGACGCGCATAATTTATACGTCATCGAAGACTGCGCGCAGGCACATGGCGCAACCTACAAAGGACGCAGTGTCGGCAGTATCGGTCACGTAGGCGCATGGAGCTTTTGCCAAGACAAGATCATGACCACTGGCGGTGAAGGCGGTATGGTCACCACCAATGATGAAAACTTGTGGCGCAAAATGTGGGCGTACAAAGACCACGGCAAAAGCTACGCCGCTGTCTATGAAAAAGAGCACCCACCTGGTTACCGCTGGCTGCATGAAAGCTTCGGTACCAACTGGCGTATGCCTGAGATGCAATCGGCAATCGGGCGTATTCAGCTGACGCGCATGAGCGATTGGACTGAGAAACGTACACAAAATGCCCAAGCAATTTTGGATGCCTGTGCGCGTTGGGAAGACAAAGGCTATATGTCTGTACCTCGTCTAGAAAACAGCGCCGACTTTGCTGATGCCAAACACGCTTACTATAAGCTGTATGTTTATGTAAAGCCTGACAATCTCCCTGAAGGCTGGACACGAGATGCTATTATTGCAGCGATTAATGAGCAAGGCGTGCCGTGCTTTTCAGGCTCGGCGTCGGAAGTGTATTTAGAAAAAGCCTTTGATGATACAGGTCTGCGTCCAGAAATCAGGCTGCCAATAGCCAAACAATTGGGTGAAACCAGTTTGATGTTTTTGGTGCATCCGACCTTGACAGAGGCAGAGATTACGCAAACTGTTCAGGCTTTAGACAAAGTTCTTGCCCGTATCGATGCGGATGCTAAATAAATAATGATTCATTAAAACTTATCTATTCTGGATAAGTACACTTTATAAAGAGTAGATAATTATGTCTAAACAAAGAAAGTACAAGCAGCTGAGTGTGTTAGTAGGGCTGGGTATGATATCCATGCTGGCCTCAGCACAGAATTTGTATATGAATGATATGAAGCTCAAGTCAGAGCTAGAATGGTTAAATGCGCAAGGCGTCACTCACATTAGTACCAGTACATGGCCTTTAACTGCTAATGAAATTACAAAAGCAATCACCACGGCTCAGGTGAGTACTGACGCGCAGCAAAAAGTACTACAGTCAGTCCGTGCCACACTTGCTAAAAACCCCAACTCCTTGGTGAAGGCTGAAGTAGACGCTTATGTACAGACCGATCGTCAGCAGTTGCCGCAAACTTTTGCTGATGACCATTTAGCAGGGCAAGAGGTTTCAGCAGCGCTCAGTTTGAGTGAAGAAAATTGGGAAATGAAACTTCAAGCCAATCTAAAAAACGACAGTTTGCTCGAAGACAGTAACGACTTGAGTTTTGAAGGCTCATATATTGCTGGCTCTGCTGCCAATCAATGGTTGATTGCCGGTCAGATCCCGACATGGTGGGGTCCTGGTACTGACGGCAGTTTGATTCGTGGCGATGCCAGTCGCCCTGTTGCAGGTATCACCATGCAACGTGATGAGCAAAATGCACCAACCTCGCCCTATCTTTCATGGGTTGGTCCATGGCAGTATCAATTATTTGCAGGTCAGCTTGAAGATTATGATGCCGTACCAGATGCTAAGCTATTTGGTGCTCGTCTGACGGCCAGTCCTTTACCATGGCTAGAAGTTGGTGCGTCTCGAACCTTTATGTGGGGCGGGGAAGGTCGTCCAGAGAGTTTTAGCTCCTTTGGTGATGCTATTTTAGGCACTAAAGATAATGGTGACAATGGTGCGACGATTGGTGAAGACCCTGCTAATCAATTAGGTGGTTTTGATGCGCGTATGAATCTTGCGCCTTTGGTAAATATCCCAGCCACAGTATACGCACAATATGTGGGCGAAGATGAGGCGGGCGGGCTACCAGCGAAGAACATGTACCTTGCCGGTGCTGACTACGCTTCGGAAGCTTATGGTATGCCATATCAATTGTATACAGAATATGCAGACACACGTACTAGTGGTAAAGTCCGAGGCGTATCCTATGATCATAGTACATATACCGATGGTTACTACCAGCAAGGCTATCCACTCGGGCATTCTTTGGGCGGCGATGCAGAGAGCATATCAGTAGGTGGCAAGCTATGGCTAGATAGTCGAAACTTTGTCAATACAAAACTGCAATATGCTAAGGTTAATCAGTCAGGAGAGTTGGATCGTCGCACTGGAAAGTCTGATAACCAAGCCTTTCCAATGAAAGATAAACTGACCGCTATTGACATATCATGGGCGCATCAGTTGAATCCAAAAACTTTAGTGACATCTCGCTTATGGGGCGTAGACTCTGATACTCAGTCAAGTGATATTGGAGCAGGCGTTGGGCTAGAGTTTCAGACTTATTAGCCCAGGCCTATAGCGGCTAATAAATAACGTGAATACATGAGAGTCAAATGGTCTACTAAATGATAGTAGGCCACTTTTTTATTGTATCCCAATACACGCTAGGATTTTGCAGCGTACACAGGTACAATATTATTATCAGTCAAAGGTTGACGAAGCAAAAGACAGGCATGCAAAGTACTTGCACGCGCTGTCTTTATTTTTTTATATCGTATCCTCTATTGGAGTTACTATGTCTATTGCCCACGAGTCCGCCACCGTTTTGGACGGCAAAGCACTTGCCAAACAAATAGAACAGGATCTACGCACGCGCGTGGATGCGATCAAAGATAAAACGGGACGCACCCCAAGCTTAGCGACGATATTGGTTGGTGACGATCCAGCCTCTGCCACTTATGTCCGTATGAAAGGCAACGCTTGCAAGCGTGTTGGCATGGACTCTATACGTGTTGAGATGCCAAGCGCCACGACCACTGAGCAGCTCATGGCAAAGATAAATGAGCTAAACAGCAATCCAGACGTACACGGTATTTTGCTACAGCATCCTGTCCCTGAGCATATTGACGAACGTGCTTGCTTTGAGCAAATCGATTTGGCAAAAGACGTCGATGGTGTGACTTGTCTTGGTTTTGGTCGTATGGCGATGCAGCAATCCGCTTACGGCTCATGCACACCGCAAGGCATCATGCATCTATTAGAGCATCATAATATCGAGCTTGCGGGTTTGGAGGCTGTGGTCGTAGGGCGTAGTGCTATTTTGGGTAAACCAATGGCGATGATGCTATTGAATGCGAACTGTACGGTGACTATCTGTCATTCAAGAACGCAAGATTTGGCGGCGCATATCAAGCGTGCCGATATTGTTGTTGGTGCTGTGGGTGTGCCTGAGCTGATCAAAGCCGCTTGGATCAAAAAAGGCGCGGTAGTCGTTGATGCTGGTTTTCATCCAACGGATAACGGCGGTGTTGGCGATATCGAAATGCAAGGCATGGAAAACATTGCTAGCGCGTATACACCAGTGCCAGGTGGTGTTGGCCCAATGACCATCAACACGCTTATTCGCCAGACAGTCGATGCGGCTGAAAAATCAGCAGGTTTGGGTATTAACTAAAAAGATAGTCATGTGAGTGCTGATCGCCAATAAATAACGGGCTTGAGGCAAAGTAGCCCCAGGCCAAATCAACCACCTCTTAGTTGATAGGACCTAAAAATGGCTAAAAAAGACGTAGGTATTCATGAGCGACTACAAGGTATTGGTAGAGAGTTTGTCGATGTCTGTCATTACGTTATCTTATTTTTAATCAGCGTGGTGGTGGTCTGGACGGCAGGTAAAGAGTTTATTTATATTGTCCAAAAAGGCTCAGCGGATTTAAAAGATATTTTGATGCTATTCATTTATCTTGAGCTGCTGGCTATGATAGGGATTTACTTTAAAACCCATCGTCTGCCCGTACAGTTTTTGATATTTATTGCCATAACGGCTTTATCACGACATCTAGTGGTTGATGTGCAGGCAGTGTCAGATTATTTTCATCTATGGTTGCTGGCCACCATTTCTGTGGCAATCATGCTATTGAGTGGGGCTATTGTCATACTCACTTGGACGGCAAAAACATTTGGTCGCCCAGAAGACAATCTTGATAAGCAGTATGCAAATTTAACGGTCAAGGCTATACTGCCTGATAATGCGCAAGATCCAGACAGCCATACCAAGCACCGCCGCGAATAATGATTGACGATCAGCATAAAAAAGGGCTACCACTGGTAGCCCTTTTTTTGTGTATGAATGAGTTATCACAGCCATTTGAGTCGCTTAAAGTTGTAATACAAGAAGCTACAAAGAGCGATGATGATTATCATAATAATGAAGTAAGCGTGTTTCCAATGCAGCTCGGGCATAAAATCAAAGTTCATACCGTAAATACCAGCGATAGCGGTTGGGACGGCAAGGATACCCGCCCAGGCGGCAAGTTTACGAACGACTTCGTTCTGTCCCATATTGACCATGGCCATATAAGTGTTCATGACCACACTTAGCATCTCATTTAGACCGTTAATGGCATCCAATGAGTGCAAAAGGTGATCATTGACATCACGGAAATATGGCTTGGCTGCTTGAGAAAACCCTGAGACTATCTCGCTCTTTTTATGATTGATAAAAAAGCTACAGATATCTTGCACAGGTAAGATAATGGCACGCATATGTACCAGCTGTGATTTGAGCTGGTACAGATTTTTTAATGTGCCTTTATCAAATTCATAGGTGAAGACATAACGCTCTTGCTCACGCAAATATCGTCCCAATCGATCGGTGATCGGCATATAGTTATCAACGATAAAATCGAGTATGGCATGGAGTACAAATATCGGCCCCATGCGTAGCTTTTCTGGGCGACGATGACAGTGCTCGCGTACAGGCGCATAGGAGTTTGACGGACCATTACGAATCGTAATCAGGTAGTTTTTGCCCATAAATATCGCAGTCGTACCATAACGAATGACATTGTCTTCAAGCTTGGCGGTACGTATCACGACAAAGACCATATCATTGTCGTAGTTCTCTACCTTGGCTCGCTGGTGATCGGCAAACGCATCTTCAACCGCCAACTCATGCAGATCAAAAGCGTCTTTGACTTTTACCATGGTTTCTAGGCTTGGGTCGTAAAGACCGAGCCAAATAAACTGACCGTTATTACTCAGCGCACGGCTCACATCGGTAAGTGCCACTTTATCTAGATTTTCGCCTGTTTTTCGCGAATACGCATAGCAATTAACCACCTCATCTTTACTTGATGAATCAATATCTTCATAACGCTCAGAGTCAGGATCGTAGACCGTCATGGTCTCGATGGTATCCTGAGTCGTGGCTTCAGCATCGCCGTAGATATAGCTGTCATCGTCATCTAGGTAGAGATGCCTGTCATTCATATTGGCATAAATGTGGCTCATATTAGAGTCAGGTGCAATGTGAGCCGTTTTTTTGATTAATTGGTTGTTGTCGTTTTCCACACACCCTCCTGTCATATAATAAACAGCTGCAAGAATCAAAACTTGTCTTAAGCAAAGCCATTATCATTTGATCGCACTATCTATGAACAACCTTTTACAATGCATAGCTTTTTAGCGTGTCGATATCTACCAATGCCAATAGGCTCTCGTGGCAAGCTTCTAGTTTTATCTGCGGGGCAATGTCAAAATCTAGTGCTTCGACCCAACGCAGGGCGCAGATACACCAGTAATCACCAGGCTTGAGACCGGCAAAGTTATATTCAGGTAGCGGGGTGATAAGGTCATTGCCACGACTGGCTGAGAAGTTTAAAAACTCGCTGGTCATCTTGGCACAGACGGTATGTTGACCAACATCATGGTTGCCCGTATGACAAAAGCCATTGCGATAATAGCCAGTGATAGGGTCGAAGCAACAGCTGGCAAGCGCTGTGCCTAAGACATTGGTTTGGTTGATGGCAGGGTTTGGGTGGTAATCAGATGACATAAGGCTTCCGAGATAAAAATATGTGTTAGTGTACCATGAGTCGGTATTGATGACGCTGCCGTAATCATGCTCATCAGTGTATGTATAACAAAAAATAAACGCTATTGTGGTCAGTCAATGCCGAGCTGAATATATGAGTGCCAACGGCTACCTCTACCTCTACCGTACTAATGAGAAGCACTTAGACGGTAATTAGATGC
>NZ_DDNS01000027.1:1548-1953 GCF_002341255.1 Psychrobacter sp. UBA2514 | reverse complement strand
AAATAATTGGGTCAATGATGTTGCGCGTTAAAAATAAAAACACTCGGCGTCAATACTTGGTAAAACAACCTTTGAGTACCGCATCAGTACCGCGTTTTTTGGTAAGCGATACGCCAAACAAGGATTTATTGTGTCTGTCAGTTCTGATTCTGCAAAACCTGCCCAGTTAAATGCAACAAAAAATGCGGCCACTCAGCCTGCCGATAGCGTTGCTAAACCTAATAGCATGCCCTACCTAAACCATTTTGCCAGCGATGTGGCCAACAGTTGGCTGTTGCCTGATGGGGTGGTCGATGTCCTGTTTGAAGATGCCCATAAGCAAGAAGTGCTTAGGCATCAACTGATTGAGCAGCTTATCACTCATGGTTATCAGCTGGTTTGTCCGCCGATGATTGAGTTTACTGA
>NZ_DDNS01000027.1:492-1417 GCF_002341255.1 Psychrobacter sp. UBA2514 | reverse complement strand
CCGCCGATGATTGAGTTTACTGAATCTTTGCTGAGTGATGCATCAGAAGATCTGAAACGTCAAACCTTTAAGATTATCGATCAGTTGACGGGCCGTCTAATGGGCGTGCGTGCTGATATTACTCCGCAGATCTTGCGTATTGATGCGCATCATGGCGGTACGGGGATTGCTCGTTATTGCTATGTCGGTGATGTGATTCATACCCTGCCATCAGGACTGTTTGGTTCACGTACGCCCTTGCAGTTAGGCGCTGAGATATTTGGCTGTGCATCACTGGCAGCAGATATTGAGTTGATCGATGTGTTGTTTACCATGGTCAATAAACTCAATATAAGTGCAGCGATCCATATCGATTTGGGTCATGTGGCGATATTTAAGCGTTTAGCCGAATTGGCTGAGTTGCCAGACAGCGCCACTGAGCAATTGATGTACTTGTACGCCAATAAAAACCTACCAGAACTAAAGCGCGTCTGCCGAGACTTGCCGATGGGCGATGATTTTTATGTGTTGGCACGCTTTGGTCATGACATTGCAAACTTATTATCTAAATTGTCAGACGCAGCTCAGCAAGACGATCAAATCGCGGCCGCTGTCGATGAGTTACAACGCCTCAAATCTTATTTAGAAAATCACTGGCAGTGCCCAGTCAGTATCGATGTGACAGAGTTATCAGGTTACCACTATCATACAGGTATCGTGTTCAACGGTTATATTAATAGTGAAACGCAGCCGCTGGTACGCGGCGGGCGTTTTGATGGTATGCAAAGCGGTGGCCATCTGTCCGCCAGCCAGCCACGTGAAGCCACAGGATTTAGTATGGATGTCAGCCGCTTGCTGGCGCATACACAGCTTGATGCTCCAACCACAGTACTAGTTGATTTTGCTGCTATAAACAATGCCAACGAAGATGAGATGCAGACACTCT
>NZ_DDNS01000027.1:0-354 GCF_002341255.1 Psychrobacter sp. UBA2514 | reverse complement strand
CGAAGATGAGATGCAGACACTCTTACAACAAGTTGAGAGTCTACGTCAGCAAGGCTATCGCGTTACCATGCCGCTTGACGCACAAGACAGCCCAAATGATGTCACTCATCGCTTGATTTTTGCTGATAATCAGTGGCAGCTACAAACGATTTAATGAGTCATTTGTGAAACACACGCGCATCAAGCACCAGTTATTAAAACGCTATGTTGTTCGTTAGATAAAAAGATACAGTCAATAAAATCATTTTAGTTTTTCAACTGTTATTGCACACACCTCAATACATAAAGGTAAGGATTGATCATGGGTAAGAATGTTGTAGTCTTGGGTAGCCAATGGGGCGACGAAGGTAAGGG
>NZ_DDNS01000002.1:55080-196901 GCF_002341255.1 Psychrobacter sp. UBA2514 | reverse complement strand
GTCAGTGCCATGGTCGAATGTTCAACACGCCCTAATAAGCCAAATAATTTCAGCATCTTGGGTTAGATAAATGTATTGATAGTTAATCTCATTTCTATTAGTATGTTGTTTCCATGATTATGGTCCAACGAATCCCAACAAATAGGGGCTTTGACCATTTTATCTCACTATTTGCCGTCTCTTTTTTATCGCATTACTATGGGGAAAACCATGCCACTGAACACCATCCGCACTAATCTATTCACCACCAAGCCTGTATTGTCTGCTGCCATATTTGGCCTGATGTTGGGAATGGTTGGCTGTAGCAATTCTTCTACAACCGAAGACAGCGTGGAGACAGAGACAACAGAGGCTGGTACTGAAACTGAACAGCAAGCAGCTAATGATGACGGTGCGACCAGTGCAGATGGTCAAACAATTACTATTTATTCTTCACGTAATGAGCAGCTGATTAAACCATTGCTAGATCGCTATACTGAACAGACTGGTGTCAAGATTGAACTTGTCACAGACAAAACTGGCCCACTGATGGCGCGCTTGCAAGCGGAAGGTCAAAACACTCCAGCTGACATGCTACTGACGGTGGACGCGGGTAACTTATGGCAAGCGGCTCAGCAAGGGTTGCTACAGCCAGTAGCGTCGTCTGTGCTAGAGGCCAATGTCCCTGCAAAGTATCGCGATCCAAAAGGTCAGTGGACAGGTCTATCACTGCGCGCGCGTACGATTTTTTATGACCCAAGCAAAGTTAGCGCCGATCAATTATCGACTTATGCAGATTTGGCGGATCCAAAATGGAAAGGCAAACTATGCTTGCGTACTTCTAAAAAGGTATACAACCAGTCACTTGTGGCCAGCATGATAGAGCATTTGGGTGAAGAAAAAACAGAAGCTGTCATCCGTGGTTGGGTTGATAATCTTGCCACTGACGTGTTCAGTGATGATACCGCCATGCTAGAGGCGATTGCTGCTGGTCAGTGTGAAGTTGGTATCGCCAACAGTTACTACTATGGCCGCCTATTAGACGAAAAACCAAACTTCCCTGTGAAAATATTCTGGGCAAACCAAGGCACCACTGGTACACATGTAAACGTTTCAGGCGCGGGCGTGGTTACAGGGTCAGATAATCCAGACGGTACGCTTAAACTGATTGAGTGGTTGTCATCTGATGAGGCGCAAGGCCTTTACGCCAGCTCAGACAAAGAATTCCCAGTCAAAGAAGGGGTGGATGAGTCAGAAATGCTCAGATCTTGGGGCGAGTTCAAAAAAGACGATATCAACGTACAGAAATTTGGTGAGCTACAAACTCAAGCCATTCAAATGATGGACAAAGCGGGTTATAAATAAAAGACTGCCAGTCATCGTGATACCAAGCTCAACATCATCTTTTTTAAAGACAATTTGCTAAAATCTGATGATGAAATGTTTAGTCATGAAACAATGAACGTTTTGAGTTTGGTAGGCGCTTAAAAAGTCTCGATGAGTGAGTATGACACGGTAATGATACTATGATCACAACGCCAGATGCGTCTGTTAGCGAGCAAGATCCAATCAGTAGCAGAGCTGATGACAATCAGACGGTCAGTCAAGACCATGCCCTTCGTAAACGTATTATCTCGAAATCAGTCTTAGGGCTGATTTCGTTGTTTATGCTGGTGCCGATTTTGATCGTGTTGTTGTCGTGGACGCAACCAGTCGCAGACATTTGGACGCATATGGCAGAGTATGTCCTGCCGCAAGTGCTCAAAAATACGGCGATTCTACTGTTTATGGTGACGGTTATATCGGGCACTATCGGTACCGTTCTCGCTTGGGTAACCAGCATGTACCGCTTCCCTGGTCAGCGGTTTTTTTCGTGGGCGCTCATGTTGCCGCTTGCCATACCGGCTTACGTATTGGCGTTTGTCACCATTGGTATTGTGGATTTTAGTGGGCCGTTACAGACAGGACTGCGCGATTTTGGTATCACGACAGCGATTCCCTCAATACGCAATGTATGGGGCGCTGGCTTAATTTTATCGTTGGCATTTTATCCCTATGTGTATTTGCTGGCGCGTCAGGCGTTTTTGTCACAAGGTCGACGGGCTATTGAAGCAGGGCAGATGCTAGGTTTGAGCCGTAGCCGCGTGTTTTTTCGGTTGGCATTACCGCAAGCACTGCCTTGGATTATCGGTGGCTTATTGCTGGCAAGTATGGAGACATTGGCAGATTTTGGCGCGGTTTCGGTATTCAATGTCGATACGTTTACCACCGCTATTTATAAGGCGTGGTTTGGCTTTTTTAGTTTGACCACAGCGGCTCAGTTAGCAGCCTTGCTCATCGGTGTGATCTTTATCGTAGTACTGTTTGAGCAGTATTGGCAGGCCAAGCGCGGCAACTCGATTACGCAAGGCAGCAACCAGCGTTTCGACGCCAGTACTCCTGCCAAAATAGGGATGAGCTTGCTATGTACGTTTGTATTTTTGCTGGCTTTTCTAATACCGTTCTTGCAGCTGATTTATTGGACTGCACTGAATTTTCGCCAAGATTTTGATGCGCGCTATATTGATTTTGTGACTAACAGCCTCATGATTGCTAGTATGACCACAGTTTTTATTGCCTTTTTGGCAGTGATTATTGCGTGGATCAAGCGGCAATATCCTGATAAATCGACTAAACTGATGACCACGCTCGCTAATTTAGGCTACGTCGTGCCAGGTACAGTATTGGCAGTGGGTATTTTTATTCCTATTGCGTGGCTAGACAATCAAATGATTGCTTTTGGTATCACCTCGCAGCAGGTGCTCTCAGGCAGTGTGATCGTTATGCTATTGGCATTGTCGACGCGTTTTATGACGGTGAGTTTTCAGCCAGTGGATCGGCAGTTACAACGATTGACCGTCAATCAAGAGGCCGCAGCGAAACTGCTTAGTGACAGTGCGTACCAGCGTTGGCGTCATGTGATGCTACCTGTGCTTAGCCCTGGGGTACTAACGGCATTGTTAATGGGATTTGTCGAAGTGATGAAAGAGATGCCGATCACATTGATGACACGCAGGCAGGGCTGGGATACACTGGCGGTGCGCGTGTTTGAGATGACAAGCGAAGGCATGTGGGGGCGGGCAGCATTACCAAGTTTATTGATTGTACTGGTCGGATTGCTTCCTGTTTGGATACTATTGCGTCAAAGTGACAAACACAGCTAACCGCCATTGCTGCTTATAAATGTGTCATGTTTAATGGTGCTTGATCCAACTTATATTATCATTTTTACTGCTTTATCCAACATTGTATTTACTAATAGCGAACTGGGATTGTCTATGTACACTGATTCAATGAACGACTCGTCAGACGCTCAGTCAGTAAAGACTGGAGCACGTAGTACTCCTGTCAAAAAATCACCAGTCGTGCAAACTCGGACAACCCAGTCTCAATGTAGCAAGCCTGTAGAACAAGCCGATACTGCGCGCCAAGATACTGAGAGCACTATCGCGACCAATCCATATTTTAGTGTACAAAACCTAATTGTCGGCTATGACGATACTATTGTAGTTAATGGCATGTCGTTGATGCTTGAGCAAGGAGAGATTGGTTGCTTCTTGGGCTATAGTGGCTGCGGCAAGACCACGGCATTGCGAGCGATTGCAGGACTGGAGCAAAGCCGCGGCGGTACTATCCATTTAAACAATCAACGTCTAACGGAAAAAACAGCTCGGGACTCTTTTGCCGTGGCACCAGCCAAGCGCGGCATGGGGATGGTGTTTCAAGATTATGCGCTTTTTGGTCATTTGAGCGTGGCAAAAAACATTGCCTTTGGCCTCAATAAATGGTCAGCGGCTGACAAAAAAGCTCGTGTGGCTGAGATGCTAAGCCTGGTCGAACTGACGGAGCATGCGGATAAACGTCCAAATGAGCTGTCCGGTGGTCAGCAGCAGCGTGTGGCACTTGCAAGGGCGCTTGCACCGAAGCCTAAATTACTACTACTTGATGAGCCATTTTCTAATCTGGACGTGGTATTACGTGAATCCTTGGCAATGAATGTCCGTGACATTCTCAAACGTACCAATACTACGGCAATCTTGGTCACTCATGACCAAAACGAAGCGTTTGCGTTAGCAGATAAAGTCGGGGTAATGGATAAGGGCAGATTGGTACAGTGGGCAACACCAAGCGAGCTGTATCATGAGCCTGTCAGTCCTTTTGTCGCTGAGTTCGTCGGCGAAGGCGCGATGATAGACGGTATCATCAAAGAAGGTCGTGTAGAGACGGCGCTTGGCAATATCTATCGCCGCATGGAAGTCTATGATCAATCAGGACAACCACAGTACTGCGAATATGATTATCCAAATGGTACCCCAATCAAGGTACTCGTGCGCCCTGATGACATCATTCATGATGATGATAGTACGCAGACAGCCTTGGTGATTGGGCGAGTGTTCCGCGGTGCCAACTATTTGTACCGTCTACAGTTAGATGACGGACAGTCCATATTATCACTGGTTGCTAGCCATCATAATCATGAAATTGGTTCACATATTGGTATCTTGCCGTTATTGGAGCATGTGGTCGTGTTTGACGAAAAAGAGGTCAATGCCACCACTTGGTCAGAATATGACAGATCATCGAGAGTTGATGAAGACGTTTAGCAGCCTTCACAGCTTTTGAGCGGTTGTCTAAGTTTACCGTTTAGCCAGAATATGCAAATACCGTCCAAGCCATTTGTATGGCTCTAATTGTGAGTAGCGCAGCTCCATCCTTATCACCGCCTCTGGATCGTTATGCCCGCCACGCTTGAGCGGTGCATAGTCATGAAATACCCGTAGACCACTGCTACGTACCGTCTGATAGTCATGCGCCTTCAACCAAGACTCCACTTCTTCTTTAGCAACGGGATGATTGGGTGTGAGGCTTTTCTTATTGTCCGCCTTATAGTCCGTATTATCGAGTAAATTAAAATTTCCCATGATGAGGTTGCGATAATCAAAGCTTGCAGGGTTATAAAAGCACAAAGATAGCGCGCCATCATCGGTTAGATATTGATCAAAGAAGTCCATGACGGCAGCAGGCTCTGCCAACCATTCAAGTAGCGCGTGCGATAGGATCAAATCAAACTTATCGTTTTCTTCTTTACCTAGCGTTTCTTCAAGTGTTTGGTATGGACAGACGTACCATGTGATATCCAGCGCTTGATCGATTTGTTCAGCGTTTGCTTTTGCCTTCTCAAGCATATTTGCTGAGATATCGTTGATGACGACGCTATGACCTTGAGTAGCAAGCTCTATGGCAATTTGTGCAAGCCCTGCACCCACATCTAAGATACGCAGCGGTCGTCCAAGCGCTTCACTCATTTGTGTACTATATTCAACAATATCACGGCGTAATACCGCCAATCGGATTTCACCTTTTAAACCGCCATAGACCTTTTTTTCAAAATGATCGGCAATGGTATCGAAGCTACGATCTGCTCGTGTGTCTTCTGGTGCGGTGGCTTGGTTTAGGCCAAGTTGGTTGTTTTGATGTTCAGTGGTCATAAGGCGTTCAGATCAATAGCGGAGAGGTTGAGAGCAACAAAAATATTCAGTATAGCTTAGCGTTTCAAACGTCTATTAATGACCCATTTAAAGACGATCTTGGCTAAAACAATAATGACAAATACGACGATAACAAATACCCACATACCGTTGCCTTGTAGGTTTTCTTGATAGGCTTTTGCTAAATATGCTGACAAAGCCATGGCGACTAAAAGTGCTCCCCAACGGACATAGGGTACAGCGCGATTGTTATGGTTAGGAAAACTAGCAACATAATCGCTCGAAAAGCTATATAGCACCATTGCTAAAATCCAAACAATCGCAAGAATGATATCCATAATAAAAGTAGCCTGTTAGGTCGTTATTCGAGTTCTATAAAAGATGAGTTAGTGTAACGCTTAGGATTTTTTTGTCCAGCGTCACTAAAAAAATAGCCTCATTGACCTAATTTAAATCATCATATACTTATGAAACCCATTAGCTCATGTTAGAACAATTGGTAGGCTCTGTTCAGCTAAGATGGACGGAGTATCTCTTTGCTCAGCAGGTTGTAAGTTCGTCTGTAAAAATGGCAAAATCAGCCAATCAAAAAAAACCTGTCATTAGAATTATTTTAGAGTGTATGGGTAATTCAAAATATCACTGCAAATGAACCGCCTAGCTTGATTTTAATGGTGGTCAGAACCCCCTAAATCAGCAAATTTGTGCTAAAATAGCTTCTTTTATTAAACATTGTTTTTAACAAAAACCGTATCACTATTTTCCTATTGTTTTGCATGTGTAGCAGTGTTTTTTTATGGTATGTATTTTGATCATGACTGCCCATTTATGTGGCAGTATTTTTATATGATCTGTGGGTGCCATAAGCGATGTGTCAACGTTAGAAAAAAATGTGAGTGAAGGAGTGTATATGAGCGAATCGGTCAGTCCTATTGGCATCGTAGATGAACTAAAGCAATCCTATCTGGATTATGCGATGAGCGTGATCGTCTCGCGTGCGCTGCCTGATGTGCGTGATGGGTTCAAACCTGTACACCGCCGTGTGATGTATGCCATGCACGTGTTATCAAACGACTATAATAAGCCGTACAAAAAGTCTGCCCGTGTGGTTGGTGATGTGATCGGTAAGTACCATCCACATGGCGATAGTGCTGTCTATGATGCCATCGTCCGTATGGCGCAGGATTTTAGCTTGCGCTACCCAATGGTTGATGGTCAAGGTAACTTTGGTTCGATCGATGATGATCCTCCGGCAGCGATGCGTTATACCGAAGTACGTATGACCAAGCTGACTCATCAGATGCTGGCAGATTTGGACAAAGATACGGTCGATTGGGAAGACAACTACGACGGCTCTGAGCGCATGCCAAGCGTGATGCCAGCGCGTATCCCTAACCTATTGGTCAATGGCGCGACAGGTATTGCTGTTGGTATGGCGACCAATATGGCACCGCATAACTTGACCGAAGTGATCAATGCTTGTTTGGCGTATGCCGAAAACCCACAAGTTTCAGCCGAAGAGCTGATGTCACATATTTCAGGTCCTGATTTCCCTACAGGCGGTATTATCTATGGCCGTGCAGGTATCTTAGATGCTTACCGCACGGGTAAAGGCCGTTTGCATATTCGTGGTCGTTATCATATTGAGCCGATGAGCAATACTGGCGTCAACCGCGATCGTGAGCGCATCGTATTTACCGAAATCCCTTATCAGGCGAATAAAGCCAAATTGATTGAGCGTATCGCAGAGCTTGTTCGTGATAAAAAAATCGAGGGCATCAGTGAGATTCGTGATGAGTCTGACAAAGACGGTATGCGTATCGCTATTGACTTGCGTCGCGGCGAGACTGCCGAAGTTATTGTCAATAACTTGTTCTTGCAGACGCCGCTTGAGTCTAGCTTTAGCATCAATATGGTCGCGCTAGACAATGGTCAGCCAAAGCTATTGACCTTGCGTCAGCTTATCGCTGCATTTGTCCGTCATCGTCAAGAAGTGGTGACGCGCCGTACGATTTATGAATTGAACAAAGCCCGCGTTCGTGGTCATTTGCTAGAAGGTTTAACGGTTGCATTAGCCAACATCGATGAGATTATTGCGACGATTAAAGCGTCTGCAAACCGTGGACTCGCACGCGAAAGCTTGTTGAATAATACATGGGGTTCAGGTAGTGTCGTTGCGATGCTCACGGCTGCTGGCAGTCAATCAGTACGTCCTGAGTTTATCGAAGGCGAAGATCCTAAAGCGCCGTTTGGTCTGATCGAAGGCGAAGAGCGTTATCGCTTGTCACTTGAGCAGGTCAATGCGATTTTAGACATGCAATTACATCGTTTGACGGGTCTTGAGCAAGATAAATTGACCGAAGAATACCAAGACTTACTACGCGAAATCACTCATTTAGAGTCTATTCTGGGTGATTTTGATAAGCTTATGAGCATTATCTCTAATGAGATGATTGAGATTCGTGATAACTTTGGTGATGAGCGTCGCACCGACATCATCGATTCACGTATGGATTTCAGCCGTGAAGACCTGATTCCTGAGCAAACCGTTGTGATGACGGTGTCGCGTACTGGCTATGCCAAGACTCAGCCAATTGATGACTACGTCGCACAAAAACGTGGCGGCAAAGGTAAGTCTGCAACGGCAATGAAAGAAGATGATGTGATTGATCATCTGGTCGTGACCTCAACGCACTCTACGGTATTGTGCTTCACTGACAGTGGCCGCGTCTTTAGCTTACGTGGGTTTGAAGTGCCGATTGCCAGCCGCGGTGCTCGTGGTCGTCCGTTGGTCAATCTAATTGGTTTAAATAGCGACGAAACCGTTACGACGATATTGCCGATTCCGCAAATGTCTGAGGAAGTTAGCGGCCGCTTTGTCTTCTTTGCAACCGCCAATGGCACAGTCAAACGTGTTGAGCTTGAACAGTTCGCCAACATTCGCTCAAACGGCCTAATTGCAGTGGGTTTAGAAGAGGGTGACAAATTGGTCAGCGCTCGTATTACCAACGGCAATCAAGAAGTGATGCTATTTGCCTCTAGTGGTAAAGCGATTCGTTTTGATGAGAATGATGCTCGTGCGATGGGCCGTACAGCGAAAGGCGTCCGCGGTATGCGTTTGGCTACTGATGAATTTATCAAATCATTGGTCGTGATCGAAGATGATGTACATGAAATCCTAATTGCTTGTGAAAACGGTTTTGGTAAGCGTACCCTTATCGAAGAGTTTAATACGCAAAACCGTGGCGGTGGTGGTGTCATCGCCATTAAGACCAGTGAGCGTAATGGCGCATTGGTGCGAGCGACTAAGGTTGACGCTACCGATGATATTATTTTAATCTCTGACAAAGGAACGCTAGTACGTACGCCAGTTGAGCATGTCGCGAGCTCTGGTCGTAACACCCAAGGTGTCACGCTCATTCGTCTGCCAAAAGATGAAAAATTGGTCGCTATGGCGCGTGTTGAGCACGAAGAGGGTGATGATGAATTAGTCGATGCGATGAAAGAAGATGGCACGTTTGAGGTGGAAGGTCAGGAGCAGATAGATATCGATACCGCAACTGACAATACTGCTTTGAGCGATGCCAACGACGCTATCGATATTGCCAACGATTACACATTGGATAATGATGCAGTAGACGATGACGAGTAATAGTCTTGGTAGTTAGCTTTTCAGTCTAGTTTCTGATCATTGTCCTAGAAAAAAGCCTCTGACGTTGTCGTCGGAGGCTTTTATTTTTTATTCACTTTTTCTTAATAATGTACACAGGGTTTTACTTTTAAGGCTGTTGTTATGCTTACGACCAATCAAACTTTTCAGGGAACTGTCGCAGCGGTATCGTCGAGTTTTTTATTCTCGATGATGTTTTTGTTTGGACTGTTTATGCTGCCCTTAACGGGGACACAGGTAGCCTCATGGCGCGTGCTGATGATGTTGTTAAGTTTGGTCATCTTGCTCAGTTTGACCAAGCAATGGCAGCATGTCTTTGATTATATAAAGACGCTTAAGACCTTGAAAGAATGGCTGATATTTATATTGCCTGCTCCGATTTTGGGCGGCCAGATTTGGTTGTTTATGTGGGCACCTGTGAATGGATTTGGACTGGATGTCACCTTGGGCTATTTTTTATTGCCACTTGTGATGATTGTGCTTGGTCGGTTTTTTTATCGTGAGGATATGAGTGTCTTGCAGTATGCGGCAGCAATACTGGCAGCGCTCGGTATTGGCTACGACATTTTTCAATATGGTTCGGTGTCTTGGGTGACGCTATTTGTATGTTTGGGCTATCCGCCGTATTATCTATTGCGCCGCACACTTGCTGTACCGCCCGTTACTGGCTTGTTGTTTGATTTGACATTGCTGACGCCAGTGGTATTGATCATGCTTTATTTCACTGGTGGTTTTAGTGTGGCGGCACAAAATATGAAGTTTTGGTACCTACTGCCATTGCTGGGTGCCTTTAGTGCACTGGCAATGTCGCTAACGATGATTGCGAGTAGCAAGTTGCCGGTCTCGCTATTTGGGGCGCTGAGCTACATAGAGCCGCTACTGTTATTTGTGTTGTCCATTACCGTTCTGAGTCAAAGTCTTGATGAAGGTGGCTCGCTCTTTATGTACGGCATGATTACACTTGCCCTAGTGGTCATGATAATCGATAGTGTGATAGGCTATCTCGTTCGTCAGCGTAATAACCGCTTGCATGGCTATAGAGAGCCGCAGGTCGGCGGCTTTCCGCCGCGCCGTCATTTTATCAATCAGCGTATTGATGGTGTGCTAAAAGCGCATCGCTTTCGCAAAATCCGTCGCTATCAAAAAAAGATGGATAAGATACAGCAAAAACTCGAACAACTTGATGCAAAATAAGCACTTATATACATTAAATTTACTGGATGTAGAAATTAATGCACTAGATGCACAGTAGCATTGCTTATCTATTCCGACTTTGACATCATGCCGCCCATAATGTAGCAAGATACATTAAAAGCGTTTATCTTAGATTGTGCGACGACCTTATATGCAAAGGCCTCAGACGTTATCGTCTGAGGCTTTTGTTTTTTTAAAATTGCAAAGGATGTGCCCCAATCTCTAAAGGCTGTTGTGATGTTGACTACTAACCAAACTTCTCAGGGTGCGATCACGGCTGTGGCTGCAAACTTTTTATACTCATTGCTGTTCCTATTTGGCTTGCTGCTGCAACCGCTATCAGGAACACAAGTGGCTTCGTGGCGCGTGCTCACGATGTTTTTTGGTCTGGTGCTGCTGGTGGGTGTGCTAAAACAGTGGCAGCATATTTTTGATTATCTAAAAACCTTAAAAAATGCCAAAGAGTGGTTTTTATTCATACTACCCACACCGATTTTGGGGGCGCAAATCTGGATGTTTATGTGGGCGCCAGTCAATGGTTTGGGTCTTGAGGTGACGTTGGGCTACTTCTTATACCCGATGATCATGATCGTGGTCGGTCGCTTTCTTTATAATGAAGATATGAGCTTGCTACAGTGGGCGGCCATTATATGCGCAGGTCTCGGTATCGCTTACGATATCTTTGAATATGGTGCGATCTCTTGGGCGACTTTGTTTGTCTGTTTGGGCTATCCGCCGCGCCGCCGTCTCAAAAATCGCCATATCAAAGGCGTGCTAATTGCGCACCGCTTTCGCCAAATCAAAAAATATCAGCAAAAGATCGATAAGATGACGCGCAAGATTGAAGCACTACATGTAGAATAATGCGGATGATGACCGTGTCCTAGATATATGTAGAGCTGACTTGTCAGGCCGTACTTTCGTCACAGTTCTACAAAGTTGCAGTGTCAAAGGGGCAAAAATTACGCTATTATCGAGAACAGTGGTGTCATGTTTAATTCAAAACGTGGCGCCATATTTAAGAGATTATGGCTGATTTAAAACAATATATCACTAGGACGGTTTATGTTAACTCTGCATCATTTAAACAATTCGCGCTCGTTTCGTATTTTATGGCTACTAGAAGAGTTGGAGCTGGATTATGAGCTGACAACCTATGAGCGTACGAAGGCCTATCTTGCACCTGAGAGCTTAAAAAAAGTGCATCCGTTGGGACACACGCCGGTGCTTGAAGTCGGCGATCGCGCTTTGGCTGAGTCCGGTTTTATCATTGAATATTTGCTCAGACACTATGATAAAGAACATCAATTTAAGCCTACTGATGATAATGAAGCGGCATGGGAAGATTATACTTTTTGGTTGCATTTTGCCGAAGCCACGGCGATGCCACAATTAGTCATGCGTCTGGTATTTAGTAAAGTCGTTGAACGATCGCCTATGCTCATCAAGCCGATCAGTAAAGGTATTCGCAAACAAGTTGAAGATGGCATGATCAACAATAATATTATCAACAACCTAAATCTGATGGAGCAGCATCTCCAAGACAGTCATTGGTTTGCAGGGGAGACGTTTAGTGCCGCTGATATTCAAATGTATATTGTGGTAGCCGCCTCTAATGCGCGTGCAGGTATGGATCAATCTAAATACGCCAATCTATTAAATTGGCTCAAACGCTGTCAAGAACGCCCCGCTTTTAAGCGTGCTGAGGCAAAGGGCGGAACACCGCAGTTTTAAAAGATACTTGTATAAACACTTAAACACCTCTCAATACTTGAGGTGATATTAGATAAAAGGTTTTGTTTATTTATAAGCAAAGCCTTTTTTAGGATAAAATAATGACAGACTTGAATACATCGCATCATGCAAAAACAAAGAAAGACACAGATGCTAAGCAGTCGCTAGATCATAACTTGCAAAATAGGCAACTGGTTGATAATCAGCAAGTATCTATCAAATCTTGGTCACAGAAGCTGCTGGTTGTGATTCTGTGCGCCGCTAGTTTTTATGGTGGCTGGAAATCTTATGAATCTAATATGGTTAATGAATGTACAGCCAATGGTGGACAAATGGTTGACGGTCAAAAAACCATGATATGCCAACGGTCCTAACCCGTGCCTCTAATAAATAAAAGACATGACCTATGCTGAAATTAACCTTTTTGGGCACCTCCGCAGGCGTGCCAACTAAGCAGCGTAATGTAACGGCATTGGCAATCGAGTGCTTGAATCCTCATGCGTCTGGTTCATCAAAAGGCAACCAGCCGCATAGCAACAGTCAAAATAAAAAGTCGCGCCCGTGGCTACTCATCGATTGTGGCGAAGGCACACAGCAGCAATTACTGCATACCAAGCTCTCCTTACGTCAATTGACGGCTATTTGTATTACCCACGTCCATGGCGACCACTGTTATGGCCTGCCAGGGCTGCTGGCGAGTGCCGCGATGTCAGGTCGCCGTGAGCCATTGACGCTCATTGCACCAAAAGCCATCTCGGCGCTGCTTGATGCCTTTATCCTACATACTGAACTATATCTGCCATTTACCCTCAACTTTGTGTCGATAGAGGATCTGTTGTCGCAAGAAGTTAATAAAGGTAAAGTAAAAATCGACTTGGATAATCAACATCAGCTGATGATAGAGGTTTATCCGTTATCGCACCGCGTGCCATCTCATGGGTTTGGTATCACGCAGACCATTATCCGTCGCACGCTCAATACAGGTAAACTCATAGCGGATGGTGTTCCAGCAAGTGCGCTGTGGGGCAAGCTACAACAAGGCAAAAATGTCATCACTGAGGATGGTCAGCACTTACATTCGGCAGACTATGTTCATGATGATGTGCAGCGGACAAAAGTAGTAATAGCAGGGGACAATGACACGCCAGAGTGTTTGAGTGAAGCAGTTATGGATGCGGATTTGTTGGTGCATGAGGCCACTTATACGCATGAGGTCATGATGGCCATTCAAGCCCGCAACCCTGACTTTGATCCTATGCATAGTAGCGCGCACATAGTGGGCACATTCGCGCAAAAGATGAGCTTGAAAAACATCATTTTGACTCACTTTAGCGCTCGTTATCAGAGCTTTGATAATCCAGATAGCGAAACGCCAAATATGGCCTATATTCGCTTAGATGCGCAAAGTGTCTACCAAGGCAATATATGGCTGGCAGAAGATTTTGCTCAATATAGCGTCAATGGGGCTACCGACTTGGTAGACAATCAAGCGGGTAGTCAAAAGGAGAGTCGCGTGCAGTATGTAGGCTCTGCACGCAGCAATTAGGCATAACTGTAAAGAGATAGTTTCAAAGATATGGCTTAGCGGCTGATATGGCTTAGCAGCTATGATTTACGGTCTTCAATAGCCAATTGTGTTTTGCCACTCCAATAACGGCTGAATTGATAAGCCACCCGACCTGAGCGTCCACCGCGTTCAGATGCCCAGCGCAAGGCGTCCATTCTGATTTTGTCAGGTAGATTTTCACCGTCCACATCCATTTCAATATCAGTATCAATGCGAGCTGAAATTTTCCGTTGCTCTAAATTTAGATAATGCTGCACAATCTGTAAGTATGTCTGCTGATCCATAGGATGAAAGGTCAAGGATAAGCCAAATCGATCTGATAACGACACGGTCTCGTCAATGGTCTCGTAAGGATTGACTTCATCCGTCTGCCCATTATAAATATCAAGATTGTCCTTCATCATTTGTGGTAGCAAGCGACGGCGATTACTGGTGGCATAGACCAGTAGCTTGTCTTGCTCAGAGTCTAGCGCGCCATCAAGCACGCTTTTTAGCGCCCGATAACTCTCATCTTGACCGTTAAATGCCAAATCATCACAGTAGACGATATAGCGACAAGCGCAGTCCGCTGGCAGCGCATTAATCGCGGCACGAATCTTGTCTAGCACCTGTAGATCATCACGCGCAATCTCGATAATGCGTAACCCTTCACTGTGATAGGCTTGTAGTAATGCGCGAATCAGCGAGGATTTGCCGGCACCACGTGTCCCTGTCATCAGGACGTGATTGGCAGGATAGCCTTTGAGAAACTGGCGGGTGTTTTGTACCAGCTTTGCTTTTTGCACATCAATACCTTGCAAATCATCCAAACTCAAAAATAAATTGACAGACAAAGGCTGTAGGTGACCAGTACGTCCACCGACCCAGCGATACGCAAGCTGGCTTGGGTCAATCTCAATGGTTGGTGTGACGTGCTCTTGCAGATACTGGCTAAGCAATGCTAATAAAGGGGCGGGCAGGGCATAATTGTTAGACTGTGACATAATGACTCTAGCGGTAAAGTGGCGGTTGGGTAAAACGATAGTGCGCGATTGCGACTCTATAATATGATGAGAGATAACACTGTGAAAAATAGTGCCAGTAATTTGCCTATTAAACAAGCCTTGCAAGCGCAATCTGGACAACTATTGCCAATCATTACCCAAGTATTGTCAGAGTTACAATATGCCCAAATAGTGCATCAGCGTATCAGTCAACAACTCAGAGAGGGAAGCACAGAGCAAACCCAAGAGAGCAAAACGCAAATTACCAAACAACGCAGCAAGCAAAGCTGCTATCAAGGTATAACGCGTGCACGCCATGTAGAGTATGGTAGCGTGATAATTAAATGGGAGCTATGTGCCACTTCAGTTAGACTCCAAAGTGTCTCAGATTTAACTCATGAAATAAGCGTGTTGCAAGCGTTATATAATTCGCAGAAAATCCAAGTTAGCTCTATTACGCCACCTCTATTGGCCTATCACAATGTAGAGGTCGACACATTAGAACAGAGCCAGCAGTTAACGGTATTGGTCATGCCTTATTATGAAAGCGGCAGCTTAGCCAAGCTGTTGAATCACCATGTGTCATTAACAGACAAGCAAAAACATGATTTGATTAAAGAGTCTGCTCATTTAGTCTGCAACCTACACAACGCTGGCTGGCTTCATAATGATATTAAACCTAGTAATATTTTGCTCAGTGATAATCTAACAAGTTACGCCGATAGTGATTGTATAGTGCCTGACTTACTATTGACAGATTTTGCATTAGCCCAAAGAAATGATCGACCAAACGCAATAAATTTTTCTGGCGGAACACCAGCATATTTGGCACCTGAGCGTTGGCAAGGACAAAGAGCAACGAGACAAAGTGACATCTATGCCTTCGGTATCATGATGGTTGAGATATTGGTAGGGAAGCGACCATTTATTATAGACCCTCAAAGTAATCAGTCCATGACAGATTGGGCCATTCAGCACTGCCAGCAGCCTATTCCAAAATTACCGTTAGGGTATGTTCGCTATCAAAGTATTGTTGATAAAGCATTGGCAAAGCGAATAGAGAAAAGGTATCAGAGTATGGATGAGGTGATAGCAAATTTATAAAGGTTATAACTAGAAATGCTAAATGACAGACACAAAAAAACCTGCTAAAAAGCAGGCTTTAATATTTGGTCTAAGATGTACTATCCGAAAATGGTGGGGCTGGAGAGACTCGAAACCTCTATGATTATTAATTGCAGGGTTTTGGGGTTGCTAAGTACATGATATTGTTAGAATGTAGTGTTGGGCTAGGCAGGAAGAGCTATCCCATAGGAATCCCACGTAAGATATAAGCAGATCCTGAGCGTGCCCAGCGCACCATCTTATTTTGATGTTTTTAAATTTTTGGGGGTGGTATGCAAACTAGGTAATATAGGTAATCATATTGATTTTATTAGGTTTTTTATGTAATTTAGAGGTAATTATTAAGTAATCCAATACACAGCTAAAAGGTATTAATCAAGAAACTATAAAATGTATATAAATCATATACTTATACTATAGATGTAATAATAATTACTTTTGATTACTATATTGAGGTATTTATAAATAATAATAATATCAAATACTTATATCTGATTTATTAAGCTATTACTATGATTACCTCATATTGCTACCCCTGTGGTATTTTATTACTTAAACCTATAAATGAGGTATAAAAAAAGCCCTATATTTAGGGCTTTTTGCTGATTGCATTATTGGCTGTTGTCTAGTGCATTGGCTAAGTTGCGGATGATATGGCGCGTGTCACTGGGAATGAATTTGCCATAGTGTTTGTGGATCATGTCTGTATTTACGTGGCCCAGTTGGTTGGCTAACCATTCGGCGCTAATAATGCCTGTTGATAATACTTGGCTTGCATAAGTATGACGACCATTATTTAAAGCGCGATAGGGTATGTCGCATTTATCAAGGTGGCGTTTCCAGCGTTTTTCAAGCTGTGGGTATGTGTAATGGCTACCGGTGCGCGGGTTGTACCAAAGCCACGTTAGATACTGTTCTTCATAGGTGTGGTTGTCTCGCTCAAGTACTTTGACTGCGTGTGGGGTTTTATCAGTTAGTAATTGGCGTTGATTGTCCAAGGCATTTGCTACGATCGGTAGTAGTTCAATTTGCCGTTTACGTCGCCGGTTCTTAGTCGCCTTATGAATGCCTTTCACAAAGCCACGTCTGATATATGCTGTTGCCTGATCAAAATCAATATCTTCTATGGCCAGTGGCATGAGCTCATGACTGGATAGACCTGACCATAACATGACCGTCCATAAGTTCCGAAAGGTCGTGTCCGTTTCGGTATTGATGATTAATGCGATTTCTTCACGAGAGAATGGCTCAATGTCTTTGGGATCTTTTGCGTTAAGCTTAATGTACTGGCTTGGATCGTTAGGGTTTTTTTGATGACGTGCCCAATAACTCCATATTGATCGCCATAAACCTAGTATATCGACAATCGTTTTCGGTGATAGATTGATTCTAAGCACTTTGTATACCCAATATTCGACGTCTTCAGCACTGATTTTGCTTATTTGCTTATTTTGCCAATATGGCGTGATGTGGTTGGCCACTTTGCTGGTGTAGGTCGTCCAAGTCGTTGGGGAGACTGTGCTTTGCTCGGCATTCTCCCAAACTGGGATGTAATAGCCAAAATATGATGCTTGTCGCTTTGGTGATGATGGGAATACGGTGTCACGGTTAAATATACCCATTTGTATCTGTTGCTCAACCATATCCGCTATTTTTTGGGCGTTAGCCTTGTTTGCTGCGGTTGGTGGCGTGTTCAGTAAGGTTTCGCTGTCCTTTTTGCCGTCGATGTACCAGATAATACGGATACTGGTTTTTAGGGGTTCAATACTTGCCATTATGTCGTTAATCCTTGCGCTTACATGCTGTTTAATAGGCTTAAACACCTGATATACCTAGCTTTTACAACATTTTTGCGCTATAATAAAGGTCTGGTTTGGTAACTATGGAGCCACTGAAAAGTTCTTGGTTTGGGGCTTTTGGCTCTAACTGTTTGATAAAACAGCCTTCACAATGGTGAGGGCTGTTTTTTTTATACCGATTGTACTGCTTTCATTTGATAAACCTGTCATCAATAATTATTGAAAAAGGGTTGTCTATGTTGAGTTTCATTGTCTTGGCTTTTTTGTGCGCTAGTCTGGTCAGTTCGTCTATGCCATAGGGTTTATTGTTATGTAAGATGACGCTACCCTCTGGCAGTTTTTTGATGGGTGATTTTCTGCCCATGCGATCACGGTTTAGATGCTCATTGACCATACTTTCATCAGTTGCTATGCAAACTTTGTCACGACAACGATATAAGTTTAATGGTAGAGGCATGACTACCTCCGCCGCTCAATGACACTTTGGCAATCAATGCAGCGGGTGACGCCTCCCAAACGCCGACGGCGCTCGGGAATATCTTCACCGCATTCGACGCATTCAGCTAGTGATGGCGTATCAAAGCGTTGTGCCTTGGCTAGGTTTCTATTTAACTCTTCTTGCGCCTGGTCGTTGGCGCGGTCGATAATGTCGCTCATTGGTCTTTTCCTATTTTTATTTCAGTAAGTGATTCAAATTTACGCTCTTTAAAAATTTCGACTTCACAGCGCATTTCAATCTTGTCTTTGTTGATGCTGTAATGCTTGCGTTGATAAAGCTCGCGCTGCTTGTGCGTTGGGTGCATTGAGCAGTCGATCATCTGACCGCTCACAGTGTCGAACGTCAGCCAATGTAAAGGGCTTTCACGGTTGTAAGGGAATAGGGCGCGGACTAGGTTCATCGACTTGTCTCCGTTTTAATTGCCATATCAATAACTATATTTTTTGCATTACCCATCAGCTCAAGGAATATCTCTTCTTGCTCGTCATCAAGATAGCCGGCGTTGTCGATGACTTCTTTCATGGACAGAGATAATTCGTGCTCACGCTGGACTGGTGGAATGGTTCGGATAAAGGTTAAAGCCAATAGTTCAAAAACTGCGTCAAGTTGGAGCTTCGATGCTTCTTGCTGCTGGTGATGTTCTATCGCCATTTGCATTAATTTATTTAAGTCCATTTATTTGGTTTCCTTATGCGTAAAGTGGCCAACTGGAGCAGGGCACTCTTCATTGATAATTTCTAGTTCATAACAGTGACCGCATAAATCCGCATGAGGTGCTTCGCTTTGACCAAGCCAAAGCTCGCAGCCACATTCATCGCAATCACCGTCACTACCTTTAAAATCGTATGTCATGTTCTTAATCCTTTTTTCATGTAATAGTGATGCCCGTCTTCTCTTAGAGTTGCTATTTCAATCAGACCTTCTTCGTAAAGTCGCTTCGCATAAAATCTAATGATTGTTAAATTTAAATGAACCTTCGCAACGATTTGCTCAGGGCATAAAGGTTCGTTACTAGCATTGATAATTCGCATAATGAACAACAACTCGTTAGCACCTAACGCCTGCATAGAATTAAATTCTTTTGAATTTTCAATATTTTTAAAATCGCATGTCATGGTTTGGGTTCCTTTTTGGTTTGGTGTCAAAGACTGGCTTTCTCTAGGGATAAGGGGATTAGATCCACAGGTACAGCAAACTCCCATTTATTGCCGTCCTTACAGACAAACATGCCGTCTTCATCTTCTTTAATAATGAGCGTCACTCCTGCAGGACTGTTTACATAGGTGCACCAGTTAAGAGCAGCTTCATCACTCTCATCTGATATGACGCAATGAACTCCGCCACCTTCATATTTCTTAAGCATTGCTCTAGTCAGATCACTGCCTTTAATTTCGTTTTTTGAAGTTTGTAATGTCATGATGTTTATTCCTTTGTAATTAAGTGAGACTTAGGTTTTTAGGCATTTCAAACACCCAGCAACGAATGCTACGGCCCGTGATTTGAGACGCTACCGTCTTGTTTGCTGCCACAAACTTGAACTGCCTAGACTGGCGCAGCGCGTGATGCATATCGGATTGTGGCGGTAGGTCATAGCGGTACTCATTCGCAAGCTGATAGATCTCTGGCATACTGATCGCTAATAGATCTGGGTTTTTGCTGTGGTTGATATGCAAGCGGCGGATATGATGACCAGCACCTTCGATTGTGTTGGGCGCTGCATTCAATCGTTCGAGCACATCAAAGAACTGGATATTGAGCGGATGCTCGGTATCAAGCGTCTGATCGCGTTCGGTTGCCATGTTAAATACTTCCTGCTTGACGGCCCCGTCCAAACGTTGCAAGTCTGGCAATACCAGTTTCATCGCATCAAACATGGCGAGTATCTGCGCGTGGCAATGAGCAACACGAAAAGCTTTGACACCGCTGTCTTTTAACCAATTCTCATGCGCTATTTTGGTATCAAAAAATACCTGCAGTATCTTGTCTTCCATCTTGAGGATATCGACTAAAAAATGACTGACATCTTCGGTCTGTAGTGCCTCAATGCGTCTGGCTGCTGCTTCAGAATCTCGGGTCTGGTTGTCCAATCCAAAGAATAGGTGGCAAATACGGCTTAGCACTGCCTTGGACGCCACCACGGGCAAATTTTGACTGATGACGATAGTGCCGCGAAACGGTGGCTCGTAGACTTCATTGCCTGCAGACTTGACGCCGCGTGTACCAATCGTGCCGCCGTCGTATAGGTTTTTAAGTTCGTCCCAATTGAACTGGCTATTACGTCCTGTACCAGCCCCATCGCGGTCTGACTCGATAAAGACGCTGGGCATGTTTGAAGTCTGTGACAGTGAGCGCAGGCGACCGGCCTTAGTGGTTTTGTTGGGATCGATACCCTCGTAGCCATCACGACCTATCAAACGCCAAAAAAAGCTAAGTAGGGTTGATTTACCAGTCCCAGGCTCGCCCACAATCTCCATAAATGGATAGGATTTTTGACGCTCGCGGATCTGCTGAGCAAACAGGCTACCCATAAAACCCACTAGACTAATGACTCCTTGGACGCCCCAACCAGTTATGATGTCCGCTAGCCAATTTGCAGGTTCTTTGGGTTTGTCGCCTATGCGAATATTTGGACTGGCCGCTAATGTCTTTAGGCTTTTATTATTGGGCAGGTCAAAATAGTCGTCTTTATTGAGCGCGTAAGTCACACCATGACGGATTGCGATATCGTTAAAAATGTAAGTCTGATGGTCTTTGCTATAACCAATAAAGTCGATGGTCTCAACGGTTTTGATGCCGTTAATCATGCGTCCTAACATAATGTCGAGCTGCTTTGAATTGCCTTGATAAATGACGCCAGGCGCGACTGATAATAGGCGCTTTTTAAACTCACCAGCGGCCGACAGTTGGCTACCGGTAAAGGTATTTTTAGTGTCGCCTTGTGATGTGCGAATACGAAAGAAGTACCAGCTCTCATCTGTCACTAAGTTTTGCTGATAATAGAGTGCTTGCGGCTGACAGTTCATGATTTGGGTGACAGTCATGCAAGACTGCATCAAGTCGTCATGCCAAAGCTGTACGGCTTCTTTTAACTCTTCTTCAGTATTGAATAAATCTTCTGTCGGTTCGCTGTCTGCGTCCATTTGCTTGGCTTTATCAAAGCTTTCGCTGTCTACTTTTACCCAGTAGGTGCAACTGTTGAAAAACATATAAAAGCTAGTGGTGCCATACTGGTTGTACGTCAGTAGCGCCTTGTCCTTTGCTGTCTCAGCAATAAGCAGCTCACCATAAAAGCGGTAGCGTTCAAGGTCTGTCTTGGTGAGTTTTCCCGCTTTGTGTAGGTCGTTCCAGTCTGCTCCGTCGCTGTACTCACTTGACTGCGCGGCGGTGACATCCCAGCCGTTTTGGCGTGCGGTGGCCACCAGTTTGTCAGTGGCTTTGCGTCCAGCGTGGTCGCTATCGAGTGCGATGATAAGCTTGGGCAGTGGCTTACCAAGCTCTGCCATTCGCGCTTTTATTTGTGCTAAGGTGTGCGCTGGGAAGTTACCCGCGGTGATGTTGCTGATAGCATGTAAGCCGTTCTCAGTCAGTGCCATGGCGTCAAAGATGCCCTCTACTATCCATAGCTCTTTTACATATGACCAGACGCCTTGCTGTAGGTGTAGCTTTGGCGGTAACCAAGCATGACCTTTAAATTTAAAGCCTGTTTGTACACGGGCCTTTTTTATATTTGCGGCGGGTTCTATCAGCCGTTCCCAATAGCCGATGGCTTGGCCATCGCTTGTGATGTTGAAGCGCACGCTGGGGCAGGTGAAGTCGGAATAAAAGTCTTTGAATACTTCTTGGGTATAGCTGCCTTGCCATTTGACAATATCAAAGCCACGTCCCGACTGAAGATAAGCGTCAGCCGTGGCATTTGGGTTGCTGGGTGTTGGTGGGTTTTTCTTCGTCCAATTGGCGAATATGTCTGGGTAAATATCGCGAGTAGATGCTTGGTAATTGCATTTATTAGAGCGGCCACACTGGATCGTCCACGGCGCATCAGCACCGGTGAACAACTCCTTTTTGCCGCATGATGGGCAGCGACCATAACGCAAAAACTGATGGTCGCTTGAGAATTTGAGACCATAATCTTGCACGAGGCGAGTGATTAGCTCGCTACGGGTATCATCTTGCATGGTTTGCATAATATTGCTCGTCTGGTTTGGTAGTTTGGTTAGGCATTTGCGCTGATTGGTTTGTCTTTCTGCACGTCTGGCTTGACTATCGAGCGTACATACTCTTGCTGAGTGACGAATATGTGTCCGCACTCATCGTTTTTGCAGCGGTGCTCTATATCGCGTAAGTAATCAGTAATAACGCGGGTACGCAGGATTAAACAGTTGGAATGACAAGCTGGACAGCGCATATATGACCTCTTTTAGTGTTTGATGATGAGTTGTAGCTCTTTATCTGTTTCAGCGAGTGCTTGTCTCAGTGCCCAAGCGACAAACTCATCGACGCTTACTCCATACTCGGCAGCCTTACGTTCAAGTAAGCGCTGCTCTGCAGAGGTTGGGTGGATATAGACATCGTTAGGCATGGCTGGTGACTCCTGAGGTACTGACTGGTGCCGCCGTCATCGCCCAAAAGTGACCTAATGGCATCTCGACTGTGTTTTGTGATGGCAGTATCATGGCGATAGGTTGTTCGCGGAACATCAAGTCATGGATCTTGCTCATTGCTAACTGGCGGACGAGGGTGGCGAGCTCCACACCTGAGCGTTCGGCATGGGCCAGTAAGATTTGATAGTCATAATGATCGACACTGACTTTGATGGCGTTATCGCGTAGTTTTTTGGTGTTTGGGTTCATGGTTTGGTTTCCTTCTGGGTTTGGTCTTAGTCAATTAGCTTATAAATCTTTTAAAACGGCTTTTGCTTGAATCTTGTTTTAGCAGACCGTCAATCTGTTGAGACACTAAAAGTTTATGCTCTGTGTTTTTTAACTTGTTTTGAACATCAGCAAAAATCTTTAATTGTCTTGCTTCAGCTTCATTTAACTGCTTTTGCGGATTGGTAATAGGTTTTATTCCATTCTTAATTGATGATGATTGGTTACCAATTAGGATAAACGTAATATCAAAACCTAGATGCCATAGGTTGACCAGTAAAGAAGAAGGGATGTCGCGCTTTCCTTCCTCGTAGTTCTTATAAGTCGTTTGAACAATGTCTAGTGATTCATAAACGGTAACTGCTTTTAGACCTAAACGTTCACGCTCTATTTTTAAACGTTCGCCTATGCCTCTTATGTTTTCTTCAGGTGGTTTGGTATCAGTTGTCATGATTTGGTTTCCTTTTAAGTTTGATTATTGATTCTGTTCGGCTAGTTCTATTTCACGACCTTTTAGGTAGCGTCGGAGAACAACAAAGCCCATTGAGCGCTGTTCTTTGTCAGCAGCTTCTTTCAGATCAGCATGAAGGTCTGTTTCTAAGCGTAAAGTCACGCCAGTACGCTTTGATTTATTCAAGTGTCCTTTTTGGGTCGGCTTTAATGTGGTTTGTTTCATTTTGGTGGTATCCTATTGTTATAATGCGCTTACACTTAAAGCGCATCAACCGAATGAGTATATTATTATACTCACAAATGATTGATAGTCAATATTATATTAACGATTGATAGTATAAAAGGGGTTTTTATGATTATTGAAGACATTGGTAAGCGATTAGAAGAAGAGCGTCAGCGTCTAGGGATTAAGGCTGTTGACGTTTATTCTGAATTGGATATTCATCAGAATACTTACAAAAACTATGAGATGGGTAGAAGGGAAATGCCATCATCACTGCTGGTCACTCTTTGGAATATGGGGTTTGACGTGATTTATATATTGACGGGGCAGAGAATAGGTGATATCGCAACAGATGTGATAAACAACGGTGAAAGCTACGTCCCAAGCTATCATCAGCGTCTAATTCATTTACCTGAAATTATGGACTTGGATAATCCATCGGATAGGCTGTTGGGTGCGATGTATCACGCAGAGGAAGCGTTGGTACAAGCCGGAGCAAATGCCAATGAAGACTATGACTATAAAACACTGGCAACATTGGGACTGGGGTTAATCGATACAGTTAAACGAGGCAATCCATAAGAAGCAGGCACAAAAAACCAGTCCGCTAAGACTGGTTTTTTACTGCTATTAAATTATTAGAATGCATTATCCGACATATCTTTTTGACTGTGTACCAAGTCCAGCAGGTCACTACTGGTGACACTGATACGGGCATTCGGGTCTGCTACGTGCAGTGTCTCTGCCATCTCAATGATGATACTACGCAGTGATTGAATGGTGTCTCGATCAATGGTCTGCTGTTCATGTAGCTTTAATGCTTTGTTTTTCCAAGCTTTGGCATCTGTCTCCCACTTGCCAGGCTTGACTGGTGCCTCTGCAAAGGTTACTTGGGATAGTTCGAGCGCAATCTCGTCTGTCTCAGATTTTTCTATTGGAATTGCCTTGTTAGAATGACCATACTCTAAACGTATTGCATCAATTCTCTTACCATCCAACTCAGAATTAAAAACGATAGTGGAAGGCTGTAGCAGCTTTGGTTCTTCCAAATCGTAGAGAGCGTCAATAATCTCCATATGCGTGATAAGTTTGCCACAGTGTGACTGTATGAGCTGCTGTACCTGATAGATATCCAGTGTCATCATTGTTGGATGAGTAGGTGTATGGTCGGTTTTGATACTGTGCTGACGTTCGCTAACAAATAGCGCATTAAATAAATTGCGTATTATGCTTTCATGGTTTGCGCTAGTATCGCCTTTCATTATGTAGTCACCGCGATTGTTAGCTTTGGTGAGTGTTTTAGCTTTAGCGGTAGTTTCTTGTGCTGTGTTATACTTTGACATACTGATTAACTCCATGAGTTATTTGGTTAAAGGAATTAACTTTAGTTAGGTTGATTTCTTTGGTGTTAAAGGCAGACCGGTTACTTTGGCGAGTGCGGTTTGCCTTTTTTATGCGCTGACATAATTGCAGGTGGCGATATAGCAACTGCTGACTGCGGATATAAGTGTTGATCTGCTGGGTGGTATTCGGTCTATTTAGCATTATCTTTTTCCTTTTGTGCGGCTTTACATGCTTTGTCCAGATGCATCGTAATTTCGGCTGATAGCGTGCGGTAGTTTTCGGCGGCGTGGACTTTTAGCCAGTGGTGCAGCTCAGGGTCTAGCTTGAGCTTATAATCAACGGTTTTTTTTGCTGCCATTTTGATTTCCTTTTAATCGTGGTAATATTAAACCTTATAGGTTTATAAAAGTACCTAGTAGGTACGTTTGTAACTTTATTCCTTTATACTTGTGTTGTCAACACCTAGTAGGTACGTAAGGCTAAATAAATGACTCTACAAACTGAACCCCAGTACAAATTAAGGCTTCCAGAAGAGCTAAGGGACAAAATCAAAGAATCAGCAAAAGAACATGTCCGTTCAATGAATGCAGACATTGTGGCGCGTCTTGAAGCCAGTTTTGCCACTGAAGAGTCACCGCCAAAGCCCATCAGCGTACCGTTCGATGATAGTTTTCTTAAAGATGCTGGGCTGACTCGTGAGCAGTTTGGGGCGTTTGTGCGGAAAAGTATTTCGGATAGTCTAAAAGAGGACAAAGGGAGCGATTAAGTATGGCTACAGACTATATGACACTATGGATTGAGCACTTCTTGCAACATGCTACGTTGGTTACAGACTTGCCATTTGGGTGGAGTGTCTATCGTGAAGCGGTAGACTGGGACTGACAAAAGTTAAATATTTATTGTGATAAACGCTATGGTTTGATAGATTGCTAATTTATTACACAATTGTAAGGAAGTTGGCATGGGCATGTTCTTAATCAGTTTGGTTGCCTTTTTATTATTACCAGCGTTGTTGATTTATTCTCTGATAAAACCTGCTAAATTTAATATTCGTACTAAGAAAAACCCTAATGGCAAGTGGTCGCGAGGCAAGTTCTCTGCTGCCATACTAGCGGTATGGGTTGTCTCTATTGGTATTGGCATTGCTATTACTCCCGACCAAAATACAGCTATAGATGTCGATGAAGTCGTTGCCGAAGTAGGCATTGAACCTGATGATTATGAAGTAAAAGATAATGGTGCGATTGAGGTAAAGTCACAAGCCGACGATACGCTTGAAGCTAAAGAAATTGAACCTTTCGAGCCTGTTTATGTAGAAAAATCTACTGACAAAACTTTTGGTATTACTCCGCTCGAGTTTAGTCGTCAATTTAGCGCTGAGGCTAAAGAGGTTGGATTTGGTGAAGTGCCTTATGGGGATTTTGAGACAATCAAAGGCGCTGTAAACGATACCTTTTCAACAATGTTGAGCGAAGCTATAGCAATGAATGGCACTGTTGATAAGAATGGAGAGCTAAAAGGTATCACCTTTATTATGGGTAAAACACAAAATGGTGATAGAGAGGGTTTGAATATGGCAATGATGGCAGGGCTCTCTGCTCGTGCTATCAGTCCTGATGTGCCTAAAGAAGAGAGCGCTGGAACAGTAATGAAGGTGCTTGCAGAAGCTCTTAATGGGTATGAAGAAAACGGCGAAGGGGAAGCCAGTAAAGTAGTAGATGACGTTAAATACACTGCTCTTGCAAGTAAGACTATAGGTATATGGATCACAATTGAACCTGCTTAAACTTTAACCTCGCATTCAGTCCTAGTCTGATAGCCACTGCCTGATAGGTAGTGGCTATTTTTTGTTGTATTAGATAAGACGCCTTAAACATCCACTGCCATATTTAAAAAAGGAAATATTTAGATTGACAAAAGTCAAATAGTTATTGCTGAAAGTGTTGCACGGTGATACGCTTTAGCTAATATCAATCTATTATGAGTCAGTTGATACAGGCTCATTTTTTTAGTGCTGTAAGCGACAGGGAGTGACGAGTCTTAGCACCTGTCCTATTGATGCTCAACCCCATACACAGGATAATAAATGTCTACCACAGTCGAATTTTACCAAGTAAATTTTTTTGAACAGCCTGAACCAGATGAACAGGGAAATACTGTAACTGTCAGTGGTTGCTTTGAAACATTGTTGACTGGTAACTATAGTTTTAAAGATAGCTATGAACGCGACTTATATAAGTTTCAAAAAATTGATAACCAATATGTATGTGGTGTTTTTCGCAAAGTAAGGACAGGTGAGCCTATTAAGGTTGGTAAAGCGTGTACTGATGGCTGGGATGTTGCTATGGCTGATGATGAAGGAAAGTTTGAAACCAATCATCTAATTTATATTCCTAATAAACGAATACTTGCTTATATCAGAAACCAACATGGTAATCATTACAAAAGACTTGAGGACTGTCTGACTCAAGCGTTTGGTATTAGAGTAGAGTTGTCACCTCTATTAACGAAAGGCACATTGGAAACTTTATTGAGTAATAAGTCTGTTACTAAACTACAGGCTAATATTCCTGTAAAACATGACTTAATACCTGAGTATGCTGATGACTGGAGTAATGAAACCATTCAAGCTGCGAGCAAGTCTGGAGCTGAAACGGTAAGAATAGAAACAAATATTAGTTTGAAAACTCAGACACCAGGCTCTATCAATCATCCCTTAAAAGCTATAAAAAACTTTTTGGGTTTTGGAGCAACTACTGCTAGAGTGCAAGTACTAAATATAGACGGTAAAAAAGACTGGATCGACCTAATTGAAGATAAGATTAAATATACTTTTAAAGACTATAAATATTTGAAAGAGACTTTACCTGATAAGAGTATATACGAGAAAATAATTTCTGCTTACTTGGATAAACTTGATGAAATTAATGAAGCATATTAAACCTTATAGCTGGCTACTGTATGGCGCAGTATTTGGTAGTGTTGTATGTTATTTTTTCAAAGAGTTTTTACTATCCCAAGATTCTATTTTTATTAATGATATATTTAAAGTATTGATTCCGCTTTATGGAATACTGCTAGGTTTTTTGTTGACTCTTATAGCTATAGTGGTAAGTTTGGCAGGAACAAGGTTGGTCTCAAATTTAATTAGAACCAACCATTACAGTAACTTATTAACAAACAGCAAATTACTTGCACTGCTTTACTTTATTACTCTGATTATCTCTGTTATTGGTTTATTTGTTCGAGATAATCAATCTCTTGTTTTTATCACAGTTATTTTTCTATCTATTGTATTGGTTTTTTACTCTTTGCGAACCGCATATAAGTTTTTTCAGATATTTCATAATATAAAGCCTGAAGTATGAATGAAAAATTAATTATTTTGAAGTATGTATGTTGGTTTTTATTAAGGATTTAAATTAGAAATGAAAGAATTTATTTTAGGTGTATGGTATTCCATTATACATTGCTCAATGTATTCAGTTCGAGGAGTGACTCGCGCTTCGATTATATTATTAGCAACTATTTTTATTGCTAGTATGATGCCTAAAGATATAGCTATTTTCACTCAGCACATTTCGTTAGAGTCATATCATTTTGCAGTATATGCAATTGGTATGGTTTTAGCTTTAGAGGTTTTAGTTACAACATGGATCAGGGACTATAAACGTGACTATATTCCTCGATGGCTATTGAGTTAAGCTGACCTTGCTACTATTTTTACCCAGCCTCACACTTAACCCTAGTTTGATAGCCACTACCTGATAAATCATGGCTGATTTCAATGACTGTCCAAGCGTGAGCATCAATATACGGTCTGAAGCCACTGACCGTCACTGGGCTGTCAGCGATGATATCAGGACGCGCAGTTGCTAACGTCAGTTCAAAGCTCGCCATCTGGCGGGCTTTTTTATTGGCACTTGATTTTGCCTTAGAGACTGCCTCTGATTTGCTCTTAGCGGGTTTAGTCAGTACATGAGACTTGTCATTGGGTAGGGCGTCCAGTGGTTTGGACTTACCGTCTTTGACACTGATATGCTTGGTCTTACCAGTTTTATCATCATGATAGCTTGCTGTCGTCTCGTCATAGTCGCTGGTACGATCGGCGCGACTATAGCGATGGCTGTCCCCAGACTGACGAGTGATGGTGACTGCTCCCAATGCCGCCCCTGAAGGTGATCTTGCATTGGCAATCGGTTTGATAATCAACCGTCCAGCCTTAATCGTACACATCAAATCATGGTCCTCACAAAGCCTGGTCAGTAAATTGATATCACTCTCACGGTGCTGATCGATATGATCAATCATCGTCGCTGCTACCGTAGCATCAATGGCCAATATCAAGTCATGACGTTTGGCCACACTCGATGCTATTTCCCCAAGCTTGTGCTGATGATAGCTGTCACTGCGCTTTACCTTCAGAGATGACTTGAAATCGGCTGACTTGGCGCGTATCTGCAGCTGGTCAGGTGTGCCACTGTGCTCAGCTTGATCAATGGTAAATGTGCCTTTGTCTATCATATCGCCAGTATCAGGCATCGCGAGCCATAGCCTTATCTCATTGCCATTGGTAGGTAAGGGCAGCGCCGCGTCATGATCAGATAGCGTCAGTGATAGCTCATCCGCTTCAGTACCACGCTTGTCTGTCATTGAGAGACTAATCAGACGCTTCTCAACCTGCGCGGTACGATCAATACCTTCGATTGTGAGCTTGAATAAGTTAGTCATACGTCTGCTCGATCCTGATCTAAGATGGCTACTTGCTCACGCTCGCTATCATCTGCCAGTTTTAGTGCTAAGCTAAAGCTAATTTTGCGAGCAGTGCCATCTGACAATAAGTGTGATTGAGTCTCACTGATGTCAGTGATGTAGCACATGCCATAGTAGTAACCATTGCCATTCATGAGCGCGTAGGTCTTACCAGTGGCGGCCATATCACGTAATTCATCTAACGACACAATACCGTTGGTGATTTCTGGGTATAGTGTGCCTGATAGCGATATGTCGTCGTTATCTTGGCCGATATACTGCATATGTGGTCTGGTACCGACCGCGTTGCCGGTGCCAAAACGATAACCAGACTTGCGCGATATCTCATTAAATGCCGCGCTGGTGGTCTCAAATACGAACAATCCTAAACTGGCTAACATAACTTAATCCTTATATGCCCTTAATCAATATCAGATAAGCGGCTACGCTGACGTGCCATTTGATTGCGTTGTTCTGCTGCCAATGCGCGCTGAACTTCACGCGCTACGGCTTGCGGATCGGTTGCGCCATGGATATTGATGGTAATATTGCCACTACTCATACCGCCCATCATTGCCATACTAGACTGGCCGCGAGGCGGTAAGATAGATTTTCGGCTGTCAATTTGCATGGGGATATAATCAGATACTTTGCTGACAACTGACCCAACCATCTGTCCAGGCGCTGAATTACGAATACGACCAGTAACGTTTTTTACCGCATTGATTGCTCGATTTGCATTGGCTAATACACCATCGCCTAAACCTTCCATCATGAAGCCACCATAGCGGGTAAATACACGGCTCGGACTGTGAATGTCCATTCCTTTTGAACCCGTAAATGCTCCTTTGATACGCCCTACGACACTACTAATAGAATTAATAACCGCTTGCGCTCTGCCTAAGATGCCGTTTTTTAGCCCTTCGAGCATATTGACGCCGTACTGCCTGAAGGTCGCACCCAGTCCAGCCAAGTAACCCCAAACTGTAGCGAATGCCGTCATGAATGATGCGACTGGATTGAAATTAGATATAAAAGATTTAAGCGCCTGAATACCCGTATTGAATATGGCTTTGATACGTTCCCACAGCGCCGCAAACATCGGCCCTAGGGTGTCCCAGTTCTTATAAATGGTAAAGGCCAGTACTGCCAGTGCTAAGCAGAGTGCCAAAATAGGGTTTGCCATTAGCGTCAGCGTCAATGCTCTGACAGCACCGCCAATCATGCCAAATGATTTAGCCAACATTGATAATGGCGTTAGAGTTGTGGGTAGCCCTAGCGTAACCAATGATGCTCTCAATAGTGCCATAGGGCCTAAAATAGTTAGCATGACTGCGCCTAAGCCGCCAATGATGACCGCACCAATGGCCAAAATAGCAAATAGTTGACCTAGGACAGCCATTAACTGCGGATTCGCATTAGCGAACGCGGTCAAACGTTGGGTCATGATAGTGATCGTCTGAATGAACTCACGTAGCGCACCGCCGTTTGCATCAAAAATAGAGGTTCTAAGGGCATCAATGGCTGAGGTCATTGACTTAAAGTCACCAACGGTATTGTCGCTCATGGTTTTCGCTAAGTTACCAGCTTCGCCTTGGGCGTTTTGTAACTCACCAATGAGATTTTGTAGCGCACCGCTACCAGCTTGATCTACGAGAATGGCTAAAGCACCACCGGCTTCTTCTCCTGCAATGCCTTTGAACAACTCTGATTGTTCTGCATTACCCAAATTTTTACTTTTATCGTGAATCTCTTTTAATATATCTGGCATTTGGCGCAAGTTGCCATTTGCATCAGAGGTCTTGACACCTAACCTATCAAGTGCCTCTATCGTTGCTTTTGGGCCAGCGGCCATACGCGACATAATCGCACGCATCGCTGTACCGGCCATACTCGCTTGGATACCTGCATCGCCCAACTTACCAGCCATTGCTGCTGATTGCTCAAGTGATACACCTAGTAGTGCCGCGCCTGGTGCGGCGTACTTCATGGTTTCGCCAAGCATTTCAATATTTGTGTTAGAACGGGTGAAAGTACCTGCCAATACATCACTAAGATTGCTCATTTTAGAGGGGTCGATCTTCATGCCTGAGAGAATATTTGACGCGATATCAGCTGTTCGGTCTAACTCCATGCCACCAGCTAAAGCAAGATCAAGCATCCCCGGCATAGCAGCTTTCACAGACTCAGGTGTAAAACCAGCCATCGCTAAGAACGTCTGTCCAGCCGCGGCATCGGCTGAAGTGAACTGAGTCGACGCGCCTAGCTCTTTAGCTTGTGCAACAAGCGCTTTATACTGTGGACTGTTTTTATCCAGACGGGTGACTGCTTGAACTTTACTCAGGTTCTGCTCTAGGTCTAAGCCTGGTTGAATGAACCGTGCACCAGCATAGGTTGCTGCTGCACCGCCTACGGCCAGTCCTAGGGCTTTGTTCCGCATATCACCCATTTGCTGTGATTGACGTTCAAGCTGTCGAACCTCGTTCATCCGCCGCCGCTGCTCTGCCAGCTGCTGATTGGTGCGCTCGATATTACGCGCAAGCTCACGCTCATGATCAGATAGATTATTGGTGCTAATACCTGCATCTGATAAACGACCGCGTAGCTGCTGTAAATGCTGCCGTTGACTATCAAGGCGAGCATTCAAGCGCTGTGATTCACGTCCTGCAGCCTCAAATTGACGAATCAATGTGGCGCTAGGATTGGCCGTATCGCGCATTTGCTGCTCTAACTGCTGTAGTCGGGCACGGCTACGAACAGCGGCCTCTGAGGTTTCGGCTAGCGCTTGTTTTTGTTGTCTGAAACTGTTGATCAAGCCTTGCTGTGACTGAAGTTTACGCGCTGCTTGTGCTGTCTCACCAAACTGACGACCTAAGCGATCGGCTTGGCTACTGAGTGAGCGCATGGGTGCAGTCATGCGGTCGATAAGTTCTATCTGTGCTCGAAAGCTTAGGTCTGCCATGTATTTGCGCCCACTTTATTGTTGATATCAATGATGCTGATGTTGTCCTGGTTCCCTCATTCGTGAGGGAACCAAGTTATCATTCATCAGGGTTGTTACGGATACGCGCTCGTTCGCGCCAATCAGCAAGCTCTTCGATCGTCATGTGATACATCGCCTCTGGTGTCCAGCCGAACACCAAGGCGATGTCTGCCATGCAGTCTTCTACGCGGTTGGGATAGCTGCGGTTTCTGCTTGCAACTGATGTTTCGCCTTGGTAAAAAAACTGGCAATAGTTAACCCCACGTCCATCAAATCAGCGGCATCCATGTTTTTGACTTCATGCTCATGGATAACTGGGTTGCTGATGCGAGGGAGTACTACTGCTAGGGCATCGACTTTGGCCATTGAAATGTCAATGAGTGACTGGCCACGCAAATCGCCACCCATCGGACGACGCAGGGTAAACTCTTTAATCTCTTTGGCCTTATCGCCAGTACCGCGAATGATAGGGTAGTCTAGTTCGATAGTTGGCATATCATTGTTGTTCATGGTGTATCCTTAATCAGTAATTTTTAGTCGATGTTTTAATCAAATAGGTGTCTGGTTTGGTCACTTGATTTGCATGATCGGTTTAGACGGTGGTAAACATTCCCATGGCTTCACGGATCTCTTTTAGGCGGTCTTCACCATTGACGATACACTTCATCGCCATGGCATCAATTTCAATGATGTCTTCACCGTCTACGACCAGCCTGTAATACGCCAATGAGTACTTGAACGACTCTTCTGTGTCGTCGCCTAACTTGGCGCTACCAGGGTCAATTTCCTCTAAGCGACCACGGCAATAGATATCGACAGCTGCCACACTACAATCATCATCGCGTTGATAGGCACCTGAATAAGACAATACGACCTTGTCAATACCAGCACGCGCAAAGTCGCGGTACAAATCTGCTTCGTGACCACCGCATTTGATGGTCATTTCCATCGCTTCTTGGCCCAAGTCAACCTTGACCGGCATATCCATACCACCAGCGCGATACTCTTCGAGCACGCGAGTCAGTTTGGGCAGCTCAATCTCTGGGATCTGACCTTGGTAGCGCTTTTGGTTACCAAGGCCTTTGTAAGCCATGAAGTTCTTTAATTTACGAGGTAACATAGGGGTTCCTTTTTAGTAATAGGGTCGTCAGGTGGCTATTAGGCCGCTGCTGCTACCAAGTCGGCAAAGTTGACCAGGTATGTATCTGTGATCGTCTGATTTAGGTTAAGGTTCTCTAGGTTAGGCACTGGGGTAAAGTCATAATCTAGATACAGCTTGCCTTGCATGAGCAGCGTTTCGCTGTTTAGCTCGGTGTTGTACCAGCATTTCGCACCGATTAAATAACCGAAGTTAACCATCTCCTGCAGCTTGGCATTGATGGCACGAATGATGTCACGGACAGTCGTTGGTGATAGTGGCTGATCAATGAACTGAAAGCAGCCATTGATGATCGTGTCCAGCAAAAACTGCGAGGTACGCACGACCGGCTCAAACATATACTCAGGCTGATCAGAGCAGGTATGACTGCCCCAAAAGCGAAAGCCGTTGTGTTGAATGAGGCTGGTCACGTCATTCGCGTTTAGGTAGCCGACCTCAGTATCAGGATCTTCTAGATCCCAGGTACGTGGATATTTGATACCACTAACAGTATCAATGGCAACGTTGGACAGCGACTTGACGAAGCTATACTGGTGCGTCTTGTCTAAGTGGGCGCGTAAAGCTGCGGCCACGGCGATGATTGGGGTTGTTTGGGTCATAATTTTCCCTTATTAATTGGTTAGGAATAAAAATCGATTTGCAGTACTCATACCGATTACGTTCAGCTTTAAAGGTTCATCATCTGACTTTGTTGTGTCAGTTACAAGTACATGCTCAGCACCATAACGCTCGCGCTGTAAGCGGTAGCACAGACGATTGTGATCAGTCACATAAGCAAAAATAATGTCGCTATTACCGATGTTAAACTTGCGCTTATCATCAAGTGACAAGCGCGGATTGGTGATATTCGGGTATAGTGTCAGCACGTTTTTAGCCACGCTTGCGTCATACCAATACAGTTTGGCCACGCCGTTTTCGACGTATGCGATTGTTGGGCGCATGTTTTGATCAAAGCTAAAACTCATCTCAGTGACATCACCTGCAAACGCTAAGACTGCGACTGGCTCAGCACCGCTACGCTGTAGATAGATACCTTTACCTTTGACATAGCCATACCAGTAGTACTGCATAGGCTCACTGGTATCAGATAGGGCGATGCCACCAAGCTCCCAACACTTTGTCGCTGTCTGCGACTTATTGCGTGGTGGTAAAAACGAGGCACTATCAAGTTCAGTAAGCGTATTGTCGGGCAACATTACAATTCACCCTCATAGCGTCCCCAACTTACTTCAAATGGGATAGATAACGTATCTTTATTTGTTTTGGTTAATGGTGCATCGTCAGACACCCGCCCAAAGCGCATTTGAAAAGGGAAAAAGGAAAAGTATGATGGGCTGCTAGTGAAAACTGTTCTTATAGCAACATTGGCAACGGTTAGACCAAAAGACAGCAACCCTTTTCTTTTATTAGTTAACGAGGTATAAGTATCTAAAGAAAAAACACCTTCTTCAACACTTCCGCCAGTGGGGTAATGTTCTTTAGCACCTAAGTCGGCGGTGCTATACGCAAAGCGACCGCCCGCCACGGTAGATATAGCAGCCGAAACATTATGGGTGCTTGTCCCAACTCTAGCCGGACGTACTACCACGTTATACGGTACGCTACCACCGGCACCATCTTTTACATCAACCACAAACGATTTGTCGTTAATGTCTATAACTTTATGGATTCGATAAACTATTTCTAAGGTTTCTCCAGCCTTTATGCTTATAGTCGTGGGATTTCCTAAGGCATCTTTTATTAATGCTCTTGTGGTTAAGTAGTAATTAGTTAACGTACCCTCACTTGCTAAACCTACTTCGGAAATATTCACATCGGATAATCCAGTGAAACGATATGCACGCTGCTCCCATATTTTATAAAGCCCATCGCCTGAATCGTTAAAGGCATATTCGTTAGCATTTGCTGGCGATTGAGTTATCGACTCTATGGCTACAGCAGTATCTAATGATATTTGCGTAATTGCAGGGCTACTATTACCGCTACCGATAAGGCATTTACTATTAAAATACCCACCTTTACTCCCCCCAAAAAATTCTAGGCCCTGGTTTAATACAAGGTTTCTTACAAAACCCGTGTCTATCTTTACCGAACCGTCAGCGCGGGTAACTACTGCACGAAATTCACCGGCTATGCCTAAATTTAGCATTGTCTATGTTCCTTTATTTAACGTTATATCTAATGGCGTGACTGTCGACTGATAAGCATCATCTTCACCCGTGTACTGCTGAACTAAAACTCTCTTGAGCGTTAGATCTAATGGCTTAACCGACGGTTTATAAGCATCACCATCAATATTCTTACTCATGAGTAGCGACTTCAGCGTAATATCAAGCGGCTTGACTGACGGCTGATAAGCGTCGCCGTCATCAATATTTTTATTCATAAGCAGTGAGCGTAATGTAATATCGAGAGGCTTAACGCTTGGCTGGTACGCATCACTGTCAATCGTTGTGTCTTTTAATATCCGTCTCATCGTGATGTTTAACGGCTTAACTGTGGGCTGGTAAGCATCGTCTTTTTCCACAAGTACGGGGTATGGCTTACTTGCCCATAGTCGCCGTGTTACTTTCCCGCTGGAACGCCCCATTCGCCTTCAATCAGCATCAACTCACGCGCGGCGAACGTATCGCGATAAGCGGCAATATCTTCTTTGACCGTAATCAACGTACCGTCTTCTGCTCGTGGGGACGCATACACAAACGCACGGCGTTTCTTGGCGATCTCAATCAGCTTACGTGTCATATCTGGGGTATCAATTTCAGGCGCAATCAAAATCTTGGGCGTCACACCAAGGCGTGATTGAGAGCTAAGCAAGGTATCAACGGTAGCGATATCTACTGGCTCAGACAGTCGCAACACGACCACACTGGTATTCTGGATAGATTTGATTGTCTGCAAGCATTGGCTGAGCAAAGAATCTTTAGCGCCAGCTTTGGTGACATCATCTGTCGTGATGCCTGTCAGCAATACAGGGGTATCAAGCGGGTATTTAGCATCATCAGCATCAATACTGGTGCTCACCAGTGCAATGGTGCTCATACTGACCGATTTGATAATCGGTGTGATATTACTGGTCTCAGTAGCAGTGACGCCGTGATGGTAAGTAGTTAATGCCATGGTCTAGATCCTTTTTTTGTCTAAAATAAATAGTGTTTTAAGCAGTACGTAACCACTTGCCAACCACTTTTGATGGCTGAATGTTGTTGTGCGGTTCACCGCCGCCTACAGCGTTAGTCTTGATATTTGCAGCGCTGGAACTGGTGTTCTGAGTACCAGCGCGAGTACCACCATCAATACTGCCACTATGCATATCAACGGTATGATCATGATTTGGAATCTGTGCAAGCGTCAGAGTTTCCTCATTTTCACCAAACTCATTACCGATAGTTTTATAGTCAGATGGATCATCAGTTTTGGTTGATAGGCCTACTAGCGTGCGACCTTCTGCGAATCGCTCCCACGTACCATAGCCATGATGAGCCGCCACCGCAGACGCATCCAAATGATTGATGGTTGTCTGATAAATATCGCCAACTTTATATGGCTGCAAATCTAAAAGCCCCGCGATGCCTTTCTCTATATCGTCTATACGATTTGACAGTAATTGAAACTGGGTAGCCATAAGCTCATCCTGTAATTGATTGATAATATCGTGTAGTTCACTCACTAAAGATTTCAAAGCAAAACGGTCGGCAACCCAATCGCGAGTAGCGATGACCACGTTGCTGTCCGTTTCAATGACAACAGTCGCAAGGTTGTCTGCAGTAATCGTAAATATAAGCTCCATATCACCGCCAGCGCCCTCGGTCAGCGTTGGGCGATAACCGCCGTGAAAGTTACCCACGTAGACAAGCTTGCCACTACTATCGGTAATTCCCACTTCATGCAGGTTAAAGCCGCCTACATTGGACGGTACAACTGCAGATACTTCAGCTGTCGTGTCATTGACGATCTTGATAGAGGTTACGGCTACTTTTGCTCTTTGATTCACCAGGCTAGTCTGAGTCAAACGCGAATCAGGCAGATATGGCTGATCGTTTGCATCACCCAACACCACATGCGTCAATGCAAGTTGTGAGTTCGCTTGTGCATTTGCAATAAAAGATTTGCCGTGGTCAGTGAGTAATACATAGTAGTTGGCCATTATTGTTACCTAAATAGTTACCTAAGCGTTTGGAGTTGATAGATAAGTGACATTGCCAGTCCGACAAGCGCCGGCAACATAAAATTGAGAGCCATTCACGACACTGGCATCAATAGAGAACTGATCACGGGCAGATTTAACACTGTCTAGCGCGGTATAGATCTCTTGTTGCTGCTGCACACTCACACGACCGCTAGTGATTTTTACTGTAAAGGTATAAGGCGTGCCTTTTGGATATAGCTCATGCCATGCAAGCAAACTATGACCTATGCCCAGGTTTTCCATTGCTTGTGCGAGTGTGTTTTTAGTGCCGCGCTGCGCGTTAAAATCTCTTGCACCTTTCACCACATCACGCTTTTTTGCTTCTGGCCATTGACCGTCCCAATATTCGACACGGCGTGACCAAGCAAGCCACGGTAAAAAAGCTTCAGGGCAGCTATCAGCATCAATCAAACGAGCAAAGGTAACAGGTAACGCATCAATACGCTGCGTCTGCTCATCCAATGCTTTTTCCAGCTTGGTGCTGTTTTTCGGTAGTAGCCCCTTAGACATCGCGGTACTCCACAGCACTGATCGTCACGTCGACACAGTTAGCATATTTGCCATCTGGCAAACTGATATCAGCAGTAGGTTGTAAGAGGCTGACACGTTGGACACCCGCTTGATGTAAGGCGTGATATAAACCAGATAGCGTAACGTCATAACCCAAGTAGCGTACTTGCTCGATATATTTATCAAGCTGTGCACGGGCTGCAGCAATCACCACGTCTTTATCTGGGCCCGGATAGAGTGTCAGTTCCGCTTGTAGGCTCCAATCCTCTGGCTGACCAGCCGCAATACGCACGCTATCGGTAAAAGGCCGGCGCTCATCAGTATCAACGGCCAGTCTTACTTGTTCACGTAGTGCATCGCTAGCGATCGCATCATTATGGCTTTGAACATAGACAGTCACGCGACCAGGGGAGGCTGTGACAACACTTGCATCACGAACATCACCATCAGCGGATAGCGCCCAAAATAAGTAAGCGCCTTTGCTACCTGCAGAGGCGCGTTCAGGTTCTAATTGGACACGGCGACGTAAGGCAGTGTCAGATTCCATGACATCCGGGATCGGCGGGACAGCATTGGGATTGCCAGGCTTAACCAATAGACGAGTCACACCAACGCCAGCGGCAAGATGATCAAGCGTTGTGCCAGTGGTATAAGCAAGCAGCATTGATTTGGCTGTTTGGTTGATATGATTGGTCTTAGACATCAGACGGTAAGCAAACAGTTCAAGGATCTTGGTCAATGGCTCGCTTTCAAGCGTCAATGCAGCAGCAAGTTGTGGATCTTTGGCTATCAATTCAGCTTTAAGGTCGGCAAGCTCTGCTTCAAAATCTAAAGGCGTTAAAATATCAGGGGCAGGTAGCCCAGATAGATCAATACGACTCATAGCGCACCGCCTAATGACAGATAAGTACGTTCAATCTTTTTACTAATCACATAACGATATTCAATCATCAAACTGGCCACGCCTTGTGAGGCACTGTCGTCAGTCATCAGCTCAATGCGAGTTGGTGTGACACGAGTTTCCCAGCGCATTAATGCATGAATGACGGAGGCACGAAGCTGCATAATGAAATAGGCATTAATAGGCGAATCAATTAAGAATGGTAGCAATGAGCCGTAATCGCGGCGCATGACACGACTACCGATAGGCGTCATCAATATATCGCGGACGCTTTGTAAGATATGATTGGTTTGGTCAATACGCTGACCAGTACTGCGTGACATGCCTTTGACATTGATCACAGTGACGTTGTTATCTTGATTAAGCATTAACGCCCCCAGAGACAGATGATCCGTTCTCAACGTTTTTATGGCCATGTTCTAAATATGGTTGGTCATTAATAATTAATTTTCCGTTTTGATTGATGGTTTGACCGTTCAAGGTATAAGACTGGCAACCAATAGAATAGGACTCGCAATTAACATCAAAGTTATTACAATCAAAACTGACATCGCGAGCAGATATTTGCACGCGGTTGGAAATAAGCGTAGTAGTAGAATCATCAAGTAAAGTAACCTCTAGGTTATGTGTCGCGTGGTTATAGATAAATGTCGCGCCATCATCACAATGAAGCTCAAACGTATCGGCATTGGCAGACGGCATTGGCTGATCATCATAATCAAACGATGTCGTTACCAGTCCAGTCGACAGCTCACCAGTCTCGCTAATAACTAAGACTTGCTCACCAACACACGGTGGATTCCAGATTTTGACCTTGCCGATGCGAGCTGCTGAAAACTTTAGCCAGTCGGTCTCTAACCCATCTATCTGTACTCGGCAACGAGCATTAGCATGATCAACGTCTGTGACAATGCCTCGATTGATAAAACTTTGGAGCCGGCGCTCGTTTTCGATAGGGGATGTATTCATGACGTTATCGTCACTCATTGCGATTTTTGATACAAAACAAAAAAGCGTGGATTGAGTAAATACACGCAAAAAAGAGCAGGGCATCTAATCAGCGGTTAATGACTCGCGTAGTACTCGAATAATGATATGTCTGTCAGCACGAGAGATACCGATCAGCTCGCGTTTGGGGTAGGGGAATTTCTTAGAACTATCAGGACGGACAGTACTGCGTTGGCCCTCGTGATGTATGCGTGCGATCTTAGCGGCGCTACCTTTGAAACCAATTTGGGCATAGCGGCTGGTTGCATTAAATTTAAGATGACGCGCTTTGGTCAGCTCGCGAAACATGGGGTTGTTAGAAGCTTTCAATGGATCTACAAAATCGCTACCATCAGGATCGGTTTGTGCGCGGATACGCTCTCGATTGACCGCTCGCAATTCCATAGCGAGAGTGCGATTGACTTTTTTTAACTGTTTATTATCTAGCTGACTCGTTATTGCGGTCGCCCATTCAGGTAATGCAGTGGCCAGTTCAGTTAAATCGCTCATGATTATAGGTTTGGATTATGTAAAGGTTTTGGCAGGTGTAGGATTGGACGTGGACAAGCATTAAACACGTAGTTACCAGTGTCATCAGTAGATACCTGGACAACTTCTTCGACTTTGATAGTAAAGACTACGGTGGTCGTATAGTTGCTCAATATATAGGATTCAAATTCAATCGGTGATGGCCCGTTTGGTGGGACTGGATCTTGATTCTCTTGATACCATGCCAAAATAGCGACAATGACTAAATTGGCGTCAATGCTCTCGGGGAACTCATCAATCTCGACTAGCAATTGATAGTGTTGACGGTGGCTCAATGATTGACCAGTCCATTTCAGTGAGCCCTTTTCCACGCTAATGATTAACTGGTCAGGGTTCTGGGCAAAGAACTCGACTTTATCGGTTAAGAATTTGCGTAGGCTGTCGTCAAATATCATTTCGCCAACTCTTTATCCCAGTATTTGGCACGGTCACGCATTTTAGTGTCATATTTATTCTTCTTATAATCGCGGCCGTTATATATCTCTGCAAACATGGCCCAGTCACGGCTACGAATGGCATTGAGCAAGCGTTTATCTGTCTCGATAAAGCGACAAAATGCCTCTAACTGCTCAGGCTCGCCTTTGGATAGCGTTAGCACAAAATCAACAGCTGACTTATAGCCAAGACGCTCCCAGTGAAAGCCCATAAGCTGAAACATGCCCCAACTTGCTGACTCTAAACCTAAGTCTTTATCAATGCGACGGGCTTTAGCAAGTCGATCATGTTCAGCAGTACCGCCACTATAGCCACCCGTACGAGTATTGACCACATCAGGGCTAGTACGAACATGATCAAGCGCTTTGTCACGGCCAAACTTTTTGTCTAGCAATCGATACATAATATGGCGCTCAAACAGTATTTTAATACGCCATTGGTTGTCATCTTTGTCGAATAAGAACCCATCGCCGCGCGACTCAACATCACTGACCGCGCGGATAGCAGCTTCATCACAGCGCAGTCGGCGAGCAGCGACTTTATAATCACAGTCAATCAGTGTCATCGGTTGGGTAGGGCTCATACAAGATTATCCTTTTTTGATTGATTAATAGCGCTAATGAACACGCCATAACGCGCCCAAAAGGCTCTTAATTTAAAATAAGTAGTAGCGGTTGCAGCAGCGGCAAGCATACGAAATATGGGTAGGGCCCATACACCGTCCCGACCAGTGGTCTCATCAAATGCCAAGCCGACACAGCTCAGCGCGAAAAATAAAATAGTGAGCGTAACCAGTGAGCCAAGCTCGCGATGATATTTAATGATTGTCATAGCACAAACGATGGCAATGACAATGATAGATAAAGTCGATAACGTCTCAAGAATGATCATGATTGTCCGCCTCGTTGGCTGGTTTATCTTTGAATAAAAAAGGGAAAAAATGACGCAAAGCAGACATTAGAAGGGGTCGTACATTGTCATTCACAAAGTCATAAAATGTGACAAACAATTCTCGTCCGACCATGCCATAAATGACTGCGTAGCCAGTGGCATAGTTGCCACCCGTCAATAGTTTTGCAGTAATATCCGACAGCATCACTGCAAGCAATACACCCGCAGTCGCATTTTGAGATCGCATCCGAAAAGGCTCGGCGCGGATCAACAATAGACGAATGCAAGCGCCACCAGCAGCAGCCCAGATAACAGGCAAAGTAATCAACAACCATTGCAGATGGTTACTCATAACATCATCAATCGTTAATACCTGAATTTGAGTTACGTCCATAATTGAATGACCTGCTTTTGTGTACGTTCGGGCGCGTCTGGCAATTGGATATCAACGCCGGTAGGCAATACAAGATCGTAACCAACCAGATGCGGATTGAGATCCATAACTTGTTCAGTAACGCCGCCAGTGAAGCTGAAATAGCGTAAGCAGATCAAATCTACTGTGTCGCCTTGCAATGTCGATACAACACGCATCAGATAAGCTCAATGGTTGAATGCGGCTCATCTTTGATATCAGCAATTGCATTGCGTGCATTGCGATAGCAGCTATCGATAGTTGGTGTTAACTCTTTGCTGCGTGAGGTTGCATCACGACCAGTGTCATAATCACGGTAGTGTTCAGTGAGTTTTGCTTTAGCAAAGTTATAGACAGCTTTTTTAAAGCTGAAGCACTTATCTGTGTCTTGAGCCAAGTCATATTCTGCTAGAGTCAGGACGCCATGTTCATGTAGAGCGTTGGCAGTCCAACCCTTCAGCTCACGACAGACGTCATTTGCAGCGTCAGTTAACGCATATTTCATTCGTGCTGGTGTTACCGTACCGTCAAGCTTCATCGCTTCGCTAAAAACACGTACTGACAGATTAGGCATAAATGGCGGAGTAGTGACAACATCATCACTGACTGGATTGACAGCACTAAAACCCATAACAACTCCAAATATTGATAAGAAAAATAAAATAGGGTGAGGCGGTGGTCATAATTGTCATGTGCAGTATCAACTGAATGCAGTTATGAGCCGCCTCGGCTCGCGGCTACGAGTTGTTGTCGCCTAGTAGTTCAGGCGAATCTGGATTGTTCTTGTCATGCAAAACTTTTGAAAGCCAAAGTCCGTAAGGCTCCCACATCTTGTCGAGTGCATTTTGATAAGCGATCTTTTCACCCATTGCTTGGTTATATCGAGAAGGATCTACACAGGCGCTTTCACCTGTAAAGACGAACCCAGACTTAGTTTCAATCTGGCAGTGAGTAAGCTTTGCGCCTAGTCGAGTAAACGTAACACCATTAGGTACAATTTCAGACGTTAAAAACTCAACAGTGATAACTTGCATAATTATGATTCCTTTAGTACTTCAGACGAATCGGATTGAATAGCCTCAATCGTTGGTGGATCTAGTACTATTTCTTGAACTGCAGGTGCTTCATCTTTAGGTTTGAGCTCAGCATCTTTTAGCTGTTTTTCAAGACGTTTGATAGAGCCTTTTACACCACTATTTTCGTCAAACTTCAGCGCATTTTGAAAGTTATCTAATGCAAATACTGGATTGACAGCCTCAGTCAACTCACCTACTTGACGTGCGAGTTTTGCACGTACCTGATCAGGCATGTCTTCTTCAGCTGTTATGGTTGATGCTCGCAATACTTGCGCGATTTGCTCATCAGTGATCTCACCACTGGCAGCCAGTTTTTTGGCAGTGTCAGCAATCTCTTCAGCGACTACCGTTGCAAGCGTGCGCTGGTGTGCGTCGGGCATTTTGAGCTTATGAGTCATCGCATAGTCAGCGATATCAAGCGCACGCTCAAAGCTACCGATATCGATATGCCAAAGCATAAGCGTGGTCAATAGATTGTCTTGATCGCCTTTGCCAGATGCCAAGCTTGCGTTGATCCATTCGTCGTAGTGTCCGACCAATTCGCGTTTTAGCTCAATCTTGGCTTGGATTGACTGCTTAGATTTGAGCAGCTGCTTGTCTTCACGTAGTTTTAATTGCAATAAGCGGTAGGCGCTATTAGGGCCCACCGTGATATTCACTACTTCTTTTTGTGCCAGCGCGGCCTGGCGATGTCGCTGCGCTGGGGTCATGTTGTCGCTCATAATTCCCATCCTTCGTTAATTTTCATCCGTCCCATCCTTCAGTCATTAGACAAGCTCAACATTTTCAATCAAGCAGCCAGCTTTGTAGTTTTCAACCACATACGCTTCGTTGTCTGATTCGTAAAAGGCGACGCGGTCATACTCTGGCTCATCTTTATGATTGCGGCGGCGGCTGCCTTCTTGATAGTAAATTGATAGATTATCTAAAGGTGTGATCAAAATGCCGTCAGCAGGGAAATTTGGCGGAGTTGGTTCAATCGTAATACCACCCACTTTATCGAGCATTAATAAGCTATTGACCGCGATAACCTCGCTTGGCGTGTTGTTGTCATTGACCATGTTGAAATCACGGCTTTGCTTGAGGTTACGACCCAAAATCACGCGCAAATCACTATCATCACGGACGATAGGATCAATCAGCTGATCAACACAGTCTTTAACCAGAGCATCAAGGTTTTTATAGCTAGTGGCAGACGCGCCAACAGAGACTTTGCTGGTACCCACTTCTGATTCAGTCATTACTGACTCAGGTGCGTTATCACGGTATTTCTGCAACCAGCCGATATTGACATCTTGCAACAACGGATTGACATCAATGTCAGTATCAGCGGCGACATGAGTGCCGTTAAAACCGACAGTGATACGATCGAGCGCTTGCTGTTTTAGTACCGCGTCACGAATTTTCTCTTGGAACTTTGGGTCACGCGCCCAGCTGTCTAGCTTGTTGTAAGGGATAGCAGTATCAAAGTCTGTCTTTTCACATACATAAGTGTAAATAGGGCCCACTTCACCAACGTTTTTCGGTTCACGGCGCTTACCGTTTTTGGTGTTGGTACGGCTTGCGATACCGCCACTAATACCAAGCCCAAGCGCTTCACCTTTTTGATCGGTAACAGGGATGACGTTAATCTTTTTCAAAAACTCGCTTGATTCTTGAACTCGGGTTTCAACTTTTTGTTGTACTGATGGCTCGACCGTGTATTGCTCGGTAGCGCTTGGTACGCCATTTAGCTCTGCTTGATTTGCAAGATAGCCATTAAACTGCTGACGGGTAGTATTTTTCATATTGTGTTTGTCCTAGATAATTGATTTTAGTTGCCGTTTAGCCTAACAGTCAGACTTGACATAATCAGATGAACCGGTGGCAGCCGGACGCTGGGTATAATTGTCTTCAGGCGTATTATCAAGATTGTCTTGCACGCTCTTTAAAGACGTTTCAACTTCGTTTTGCTTTTCAGCAAAATCAGATACCGTGGTGTTCAAATGACCAATAGAGGCGTTGATCGTGTCAATAGAACTTGCCATTGTTTGCATAACATCTTGGAAGCTTTTGATGGTTGCCGGCAGTTCAGCAAAAGCTTGTGCGGTGGCCAGCTCTTTGTCTTTATCTGTTTTAGGTGTGACAGGTGCGGCAAACATATCTTTGACGGTTGCAAAGACTGATTTTGGCTCTTCTTTATACTCCCAAGCGCTTTCGGCAGTGGAAATGTAGGTGTCAGGGTTTTGTTTGCGAGCAGATAAGGGGCTATCGTCGGGGTTCTGTTGGCAAAACTTCATATAGCTGGTGCCAAGTGAGGCAGGACTATCGGTACAAGCTAAACCAACCATATAAGCTTCTTTGGTATCAGCAAATTCTGGATAGAACTCAATAGAGAAATAAACCTTTTGCTTCGACTTGGCGAGCGCGATCAATTCAGGCGTTGGATCAACTTCTGCCAATAGATATAAATGATCATCAACTTCTTCAGTCGATAGCGATATCACATCGCCATAACAGCGAAAGTCAGAATTTGGGAACATTGCACGGTAATGTTCTAAATTTACCCGTGCACCGTATACTTCTGGATTATAGCCGGCGGCCATTTGGGTGATCTGTTCGCGAGTGATTTCACGGCCGTCCGTAGTCTGTCCGGCGCGTGCAACTCGAAAAGTTTTGGTAGTCATAGACGGTCCATGAGTTAGATAAAAGGGAAGTCATTTTTAAAGCTTTACTTTGACCTATTGCGATATGCAAAAACAAAACAAAAAAGCGTGGATTGAGCAAATACACGCAAAACAAGCATGATATAGAGAGGCTGATAAACCAAAGTAGCGTCATACCCTTATGAGCTGCGTTAATGTCTGCCCTTATCACCCTACCGACTGGAGAGAACCCCAAAACCGTTGCCCGTGGTCTCTATTGGCAAGGTTGGAGTATCAGCGCGATTGCAGAAATGATCAGTACGCCGCGCACGACCGTAGATGGATGGAAAAAATCAGACGGTTGGGATGAAGCAAAGCCTCTAGATCGAGTAGAGTCCACGCTCGAAGCGCGATTGGTACAGCTGATTAACAAGGACGATAAGACTGGTAAAGACTTCAAAGAGATTGATCTGCTTGGTCGTCAAGTAGAGAGAATGGCCAAGATCCATAAATATAAAGAGTCTGGCAAACAGTCGGATCTCAATCCCAACCTATCCAACCGTGGGCGCAAAGCAGGACAAAAAAACCCTTCAAACGTCATACAAATAGATGATATCGATAAGTTCAAAGATTCATTCAGAGATTGCTTATTTGATTATCAAAAAGTCTGGTACAGCGCAGGTCTCACTAATCGTATCCGTAACCTATTAAAGTCACGCCAAATTGGCGCAACTTGGTACTTTGCGCGTGAAGCTTTTCTTGATGCCATTGAGACTGGCCGTAATCAAATATTTTTATCCGCATCCAAGGCTCAGGCGCGTGTATTCCGCGAATACATCATTGCATGGGCGATGGAAACTGCAGGGATCGAGCTGACCGGTGATCCAATCACGCTAAACATAGAAGGCCCAGAAAAGGACTACAGCGCAAGCCTGTATTTTTTGGGTACAAACAGCCGTACCGCGCAGTCGTATCACGGCAACGTATACATGGACGAATATTTTTGGATTCATAAGTTTATTGAATTCAGAAAAGTTGCATCAGGTATGGCCATGCACAAAAAATGGCGTCAGACATACATATCAACGCCATCATCTAAGCAGCACCAAGCATATAAGTTTTGGACTGGCCAACTGTATAACCGTGGCCGTAAAGGTGATGACCGAATCGAAATAGATGTGACGCCGCATAACCTAAAAAATGGCAAGTTGTGCGGTGATAAACAATGGCGGCAAGTCGTCAATGTCTATGACGCTATGAACGGTGGTTGTGACCTGTTCGACATTGATGACTTGCGGATGGAATACAGCGAGGACGAGTTCAATAACTTGCTGATGTGTGAATTTATTGATGACACGTTATCCGCTTTTAGTGTCAGCGAACTACAGTCATGCATGGTCGATACGTTAGAGATATGGGATGACTGGAAGCCTTATACGCCAAGGCCACTTGGTAATCAGCCAGTATGGCTTGGCTATGATCCGTCATTGAGCCGTGATAGCGCTGGACTTGTGATATTAGCAGCACCAAGTACACCAAACGGCATGATACGCGGCATTGAGCGTTTGCAGTTTAAAAACCCAGACTTCGAAGCACAAGCAAACGTCATCAGAGAAATGACAGAAAAGTATAACGTTGAATATATAGCTATTGACGTGACCGGCCTTGGCATTGGTGTTTATCAGTCAGTGATTAAGTTTTATCCGCAAGCTGTCAAGCTGCATTACAGCCCAGAGTTGAAGCAGCAATTTGTCCTAAAGACAAAGGACGTTATCAAAAAAGGCCGCTTAACTTTTGACCACGAATGGACGGATGTAGTAGGCGCGTTTACTTCGATACACAAAACAATCACTAGCAGCGAAAAAGCGGTCACTTATAAAGCCGACCGCAATGAAGATACTGGCCATGCGGATCTAGCATGGGCATTAATGCACGCACTACATAGAGAGCCTTTGGCAATTGCTCAAGGTGAAGACGAATCCGCACTGGAGATATTTGAATGAATGAAACAGAAAATCATGCAGTGGTAGAAATGCCGGGCATGGAGGCTTTTACCTTCGGCGATCCCATCCCAGTGATGGAACAATGGCAAACTTTGTATTGGGGTGAATGTCACAATCATCAACTATGGTATGCGCCGCCATATGATCCAGATGCTTTGTCTAAGACGATGAGAGCATCACCACATCATAGTAGTGCTATCTTTGTTAAGCGCAATATCTTGGCCAGTACTTTTATACCGCATCCTCTACTATCACATCGTGATTTCAGTAAGCTTGCACTAGATCATTTGACGTTTGGCAACGCATACGTTGAGCGAGTACAGTCACGATCAAAAAAAACTATGAAGCTAAACGTGCCATTGGGTAAATACATGCGCGTCGGCGTCAATGGTGACAAATATTATTTTGCCACGCACAGCTGGGCAGAGCCACATGAATATAAAGCAGAAAACATCTGCCATATAATTGAGCCTGATGTTAATCAAGAAGTGTATGGTGCGCCTGAATATTTGTCCGCATTGAATGCAGCATGGCTTGATGAGTCAGCGACCTTATTCAGACGTAAGTATTATTTAAATGGCAGCCACGCTGGGTACATCTTATACATCAATGACCCAGCAACGAACAAAGAAGACATCGATGCAATCCGTAAAGCTTTGAAAGATAGCAAAGGCCCTGGTAACTTCCGCAATCTTTTTATGTATTCGCCAAACGGTAAAAAGGATGGAATCCAAATCTTACCGATCAGTGAAGTCAGTGCCAATGATGACTTCTTTAAAATCAAAGAAGCGAGTCGAATAGATATTGCAGCTGCTCATCGAGTACCACCTCAACTGATGGGAGCATCACCAACTAATGCGGCGGGCTTTGGTGACCTAATCAAAGCGGCCAGAGTTTTCGCAGTCAATGAGCTTATGCCTTTACAACAGACCATGCTACAGATTAATGATTGGCTAGGTGAGGAAGTCATCAGATTCAAAGACTACTCGCTACTCAAAGATGAAGATTAAATAACCAATTTTAAGATCAATATATCCGCTCTAAATCGAGCGGATTTTTTTGGCTTTCAAAAAACGCAATCGAAGCCCCGCCTCGCCCACGATAAAAAAACATGGTTTTCGACGACCATGACGATCATGGCGGTGGCTTTGCCGTAACTAGGGAAAGGGCAGATAACCAGCTGTTTGAAATGACGAGATATGACGGATATTTATACTCAATCCCACGCTAAAATATCTGGGATGTAGAAGTTAAGGCGCTGTACGTGAATAAAAACAAGGTTTGCGGGTGATAGGTCAGTTCTGTGCAATCCCACGATCTATCCCATCGTGGGATTAGACTCAAATTGCAGACATAAAAAAACCTGCTCGAAAGCAGGTCTAGTATAGGTTTGAGAACTTTTATCACTATCCGAAAATGGTGGGGCTGGAGAGACTCGAACTCTCACACCTTGCGGCGCCAGAACCTAAATCTGGTGCGTCTACCAATTCCGCCACAGCCCCATTTTCCGTTACTCTATCATCAAAAGCGATTAAATTCAAACGCTATCTAGACAGTTAACTGATTCGGTAGTGCGTCTCAGTGGTTGGCTATTATATAGAGTTTGAATTTTTGGTCAACCCCTATTTGCGATTATTTTTAGTTATTTTGCATTTATTTTTACCTGATTTTATAAATAATTGATATTAATGGCTTTTTAATATTGCGTTTTAAGCCTTTATTTACTCTTTAGACGGCACTCTGGGTGCAGAGATATCTAACTGCTGTAATTTACGGGTTAGGGTATTGCGACCCCAACCAAGTAAGCTTGCTGCTTCTATCTTTTTGCCACCACTATGGTTGAGTGCTGCTGTTAGCAAGACCCGCTCAAACTCAGGCGTGGCCGTTTGTAGAATATCAGTTTCGCCTGTATTGAGAGACTGCTCAGCCCAGATAGCAAGAGCTTTTTGCCAATTTGGACTGGCAGGAGTGTGAGTGACTTGATTATTTTGGCTGTGATTATTCAAGTCATCGTTATTTTGCAGCTGAGGGTTTTCTGCATTTGCTTGTGGTGACGAGTCGTGTTCTTGGTCTAGCTCTGAGTCTAGAGGCGTGTTTTCTAATAGCTCTGGTGGCAAATCTGTCGCCATCACGGTGTCGCCCGTGGCCATCACTGTCAGCCATAGGCAGACATTCTCAAGTTGACGCACATTGCCGCGCCAGTCAAAGGTCTGCATCATCTGTAAGGCCGCAGGATGCAAATGTTTCGGTGTTGTGTTCATTTGCTCAGCTGCCGACTGCATAAAGTAGGTCGCTAATGCAGGAATGTCTTCGGGGCGTTTACGCAGTGGTGGCAGCGGTAGACGAATGACATTGAGACGATAAAACAAATCTTCACGGAAACGATTTTGTTTGACTAATTCTTCTAAGTTCTGGTGAGTAGCGGCGATGATACGGACATCTACTTGGATCGGCTGCTGTCCACCAACGCGATAAAACTCGCCATTGGCCAGTACGCGTAACAGACGTGTTTGGGTACTAAAGGGCATGTCGCCAATTTCGTCCAAAAATAACGTACCGCCATTAGCCTGCTCAAAACGTCCTTGACGAGTTGTCGTTGCACCAGTGAACGCGCCTTTTTCGTGACCAAATAATTCAGACTCAATCAAATCATGTGGTATGGCTGCCATATTAAGTGCGATAAATGGTTGCTGTTTGCGCGGTGAGTGCTGATGCAAGGCACTGGCAACCAACTCTTTACCTGTTCCTGACTCTCCAGTAATTAAGACTGAGATGGGGGACTGCGCCAATCTACCAATGGCACGAAACACAGTTTGCATGGCTTGTGACTGACCGATGATACCGCTCGGATTGCTATTAGCTTTAGAGGCAGTTGTCACCTCAGCTTTATTTTTGCTGTGTTTAGAGTGTGTACTGGTAGGTGCTTCAGGTGTTATCTCACTGTCAGCGAGCGCGTCAGTCGCGATATGGGTATCAGACTCATTCGAATAATGGGCTATCGCCATATTTGGCTGGTAGTTGATCGCTTTATAGATAGTGGCAACAGCATCATCTAGGTCAAAGGGCTTTGGCAAGTATTCAAACGCACCGGTCTGATAGCTATTAATCGCAGAGGTGAGGTCTGAGTGCGCTGTCATAATGACAATCGGCATGTCCGGAAAGTGCTGGTGTACCCAGTCACTAAATGACAATCCATCCATCATTGGCATACGAATATCAGTCAATATTACGTCTGGCAGCTGTGTGGCTGATTCTTGCTGTTTTAGCGCATCATTGAGCCGAGTCCATGCTGCCTGCGCTTGGGTAAAACTGATAACGGTCAATCCAGCATCTTCAAACGTATCGGCCAATACCATACGCAGCGCTGCATCATCGTCGATTAACCAGAGCGTTGCAGGCTGATCGCTGGGTGCATTATTGACGGTGACTATTGGAGAGTGTGCATCGCTTTTAGGGTTTTGGTTGTCACTGTATTGGGTCATGTATCGGGCCTAATGAGCAATTGTTATTGTCGGTTTGGGATTGGATGCCTTACAATTTAGCAGTTTTATGCCGCCATGTGTTCTATGATTCAGTGACGGGCTGGGTAAAAGGCAGATATAGTGTAAAGCGTGTTTGCTTGCCGTTCGCCTCCTCTGTAGAGCTCACATCAATCATACCATGATGATGGCTGATAATATCTTGTACGATAGATAAGCCAAGGCCAGTACCTGCTGCACGGCTGGTCACCATCGGAAAAAATATTTGTCCGATAAGTGCCGGATCAATGCCCGAACCATTGTCAGTGATAGTGATTTGCAGCACTTGCTTGTGCTGCTGCCCAACAATCGTATGCTGAAAGGCAACGCGCGTTTGAATGTGCAAGGTTGGCTGATAAGCAGTCTCTCTATCGGTCTGCACATCGGTTAATGGTAACTCCTTAGACGCAGAGAGCTTGTTCTGCTGTAGCGTTTGCTCAAACTCAGTCATAGACTCACACGCATTATTCATAATATTTAAAAATACCTGAATCAATTGGTCTTTGTCAGCACACAACTCAGGCAATGACAAATCATAATCCCTCTGTATCGTCACTTGTGGGTATTGACTGACTACCAAGGTCAAAACATGCTCTAGTGGTTCATGGACATTCAGCGTTTGCCAGTTTGGCAGCTGATTTGAGCCAAGCAGTTGAGCAATCAGATGTGTCAAACGGTCAGTTTCTGAGATGATAATATCGGTATAGTTACGCAGCTTTTGATTCATTTTTTGCAAATCATCGTTTGTGCCAGCGCTAGTGTCCTGTGAGATACTGAGCGCGTTAGAGTGACTGTTAGCCGCCGTCGTATTCGCATCACTGAATTTAATAAACTGTCGCTGTAATAACTGCGCTGCACCCCGAATGCCCGCAAGTGGGTTTTTGATTTCATGCGCGACCGACCGTAGCATGTGACGAGCAACCGCATATTGCTGCTGCTGGCGCTGCTCCTCTGAGATGCGACTTTGGCGGTCTTTGCCCCACATCTCGATAATAAAATACGACTGCTGCTCGTAGATAACAGGCGTCACGCTATAATCGACCGAAAGTAGTAGGTTGCCATTCAAAGGCGTCTGGATGACGTGATCATGGTCAATGAAAGGCTGTTGGTAGTTTTGTGCTTGATTGAACCGCTCTGTCAAAGAATAGAGGGGTTCATCCAGAGGTTTGTTTTCATTATCATCACTGACATTGTCGATAGAAGCATTTTCTTTTAGTTTTAATTCATCGGGTGCCAATAGCGTCAAGATAGACTGGTTAATTAACCTCCCACTACTAATAGCCAGTAATTGCTCCGCTTGAGCATTTAAACGGGTTATCGATAACTGATCATTGACCCACAAAATAGCGGTGAATAGATGCTGTGATACGAATGCTAAATCAGGGGTGGTTTTGGTGGTGATAAAATCAGCAGTCATGGATATTGCCCAGAAAAATAGGATGTTTGAATCAATATTTAACCATAAATCAAGACTATAGAGAGGCAAAACTGGTGATTTTTGCAAAAAAAACGTACAATGCGCTCAGCCAATTTATCTCTAGCAAGGTCAGCCATGTCCAAAACTTCTACCGAGTCAGTGAACACGACAACGACAGCCCCTACGTCAGCCGTAAAAGACACTGCCACTATCTTTAATCCTGCAAAGCCATCAATACCGCAAGAGCAGAGTCAGACAGATGTCAGTCAAACACATACTGACCAGCCTTATCATCATAAAGCCAACCACAATCAAAACCGCAGCATTACTCAAAGCAGCCACGCTACTTCAGCCTCGACGGCTAATGCAACTGCCACGATGCCAGTGAGTGCAGCGCCAAAGATTGGGTTTGTGTCACTAGGTTGCCCCAAGGCCTTGGTCGATAGTGAGCGTATCATCACTGAGCTTAGCCGTGATGGCTATCAAGTTGCAAGCGACTATGACGGTGCAGATTTGGTCGTGGTCAACACCTGCGGCTTTATTGAGTCAGCGGTGCAAGAGTCACTTGATGCGATCGGCGAGGCCATTAGCAAAAACGGTAAAGTAATTGTCACCGGTTGCCTGGGCAAAGAGGCGGACAAAATCCGTGAAATGCATCCCGCTGTACTCGCAGTGACAGGCGCGCATGCCTATGATGAAGTGATTACAGCCGTTGCACAACACGTGCCAAAGCCAAATCGCAGCTTGGATGCCAATTACGACCCAAAAATAGACTTGATCAATGAAGCGGGGGTCAAACTGACGCCCAGTCATTATGCGTATCTAAAAATCTCAGAAGGCTGTAACCACCGCTGTACGTTCTGTATTATCCCAAGTTTGCGCGGTGATCTCGTGTCGCGCCCGATCGATAATGTCATGAACGAAGCCATGGCGCTCAAAAAAGCGGGCGTGAAAGAGTTGCTTATCATCTCGCAAGACACCTCAGCGTATGGGCTGGACCTCAAATATAAGACCAGCTTTTGGAATGGCATGCCGCTCAAGTCTAAGTTTTATGATTTATGCCAAGCCTTGAATGATCTAGGCATTTGGGTGCGTCTGCATTATGTTTATCCATACCCACATGTAGACAAAGTCGTTGAGCTAATGGGCGAAAAGAAACTGCTGCCTTATCTCGATATTCCGTTTCAGCATGCCAGTCATCGTATTCTAAAAGCAATGAAACGTCCTGCACACAGCGAAAACACCTTGGCTCGTATCAAAGCATGGCGTGATATCTGCCCTGATATCGTGATTCGTTCAACCTTTGTGGTTGGCTTCCCGGGTGAGACTGAAGAAGATTTTCAGTGCTTGCTTGATTGGCTAGTAGAAGCGCGACTTGACCGCGTGGGTGCATTTACGTATTCAGAAGTAGAAGGTGCTGTCGCCAATGATTTGCCAAACCATGTGCCTGAAGACGTCAAGCAATCTCGCTACGAGCGTTTGATGGCGCTGCAACAAGAGATCTCAGCGCAAAAACTACAAGAAAAAGTCGGCAAAACCTTAATGGTATTGGTTGATGAGATTGATAGTGATGAGAATATCGCTATTTGCCGCAGTTATGCTGATGCGCCTGAAATTGATGGGCATGTCTATGTTGATGATATTACTGCTCAAGTCAAAGTTGGGCAGTTCCTGACCGTGACGATTGATGATGCCAGCGAATATGATCTATTTGCCAGTTATCAAGGTTAAGTGTTCGACAAGATATACGAGTGAAAATTGCCCAATGGCGGGCAGTTTTTGCTACAATTAGCGCAATTTAGCCTGTTTAATACGCTTGTCCTTAAGTGCAGCGTTACGGGCAAACTTGATTTGTGTTTTACCCATAATTTTCTTTATAATTTCATGATAATAAGGTGACCTCATGTCTGACAAAAACCCGCGTTACGCCCGTATCTTGCTAAAACTCTCTGGTGAAGCCTTGGCTGGTAGCAAAGACATGGGTATTGATACCGAAGTGCTCGATAAAATGAGCTTGTCTATCGCTCATTTGCGTGGACTAGGTGTTCAGGTTGGTATCGTGGTTGGCGGTGGCAACTTATATCGCGGCGCACAATTACAAAAAGAAGGTTTGGTTGGCCGTGTGACGGGTGATCAGATGGGTATGCTAGCCACTGTCATGAATGGTCTGGCGATGCGTGATGCGCTTGAGCGTCGTAATATCAAAACGCGTTTGATGTCTGCATTGCCAATTGGTGAGGTCACCGAAAGCTATAGCAGTCGTAATGCGATTCGCTATCTCAAAAATGGTGAAGTGTGTATCTTTGTTGCTGGAACAGGCAACCCATTCTTCACCACTGATACGGCTGCTTGTTTGCGTGGTATCGAGATTGAAGCCGGCTTGATTTTGAAAGCGACTAAGGTTGATGGCGTTTATGACAAAGACCCAAGCCTCCATACTGATGCCAAAAAATACGACGGGCTCACCTTTGATGAAGTGTTAGAGCAGAAACTTGGCGTGATGGATTTGACGGCTATCGCGCTATGCCGCGAGCATAACGTACCGCTACAAGTGTTTGATATGACCAAACCTAATGCATTGCTAAATGTCATCATGGGTGAAAACGAAGGCACACGCGTTTTTCATTAATTAATTCCCTGAATTGATGTAGCGTTGATCGGTCACTTCAGAGAGTAGCTAATAACAAATATCCCAATAGCAAATAAAAAATTTGTCGATAGCGATAAATAAGGACACACAATGATTAAAGAGATTAAGCAAGACGGCGAAGCACGCATGCAAAAAACGTTGGAAGCGCTTGAGAGCACTTTCAGTAAAGTTCGCACTGGACGTGCACACCCAGGTATGTTGTCAGGCGTGATGGTCAGCTACTACGGTGCACCAACCCCCCTAAACCAAGTCGCCAGCGTCAACGTTGAAGACTCACGTACGTTATTGGTTCAACCGTTTGACCGTACGATGGTACAAGCAGTAGACAAAGCCATTCGCGAAGCAGATTTGGGCCTAAACCCAATGACAGCGGATGTGATTCGTGTGCCCATGCCAGCGTTGACCGAAGACACCCGACGCGATATGCAAAAACTTGCTCGCGGAGAAGCAGAGAGCAGCCGTGTGTCTATCCGTAATATTCGCCGTGATATGATGAATGACATCAAAGATCTAGCAAAAGAGAAAGAAATCTCAGAAGATGATGAGCGCCGTGCTAACGATGACATTCAAAAAATCACTGACAAGTACATTGAAACTATCGATAGCCGCCTCAGCAAAAAAGAAAGCGATTTGATGGAAGTTTAATACTGATCCATTTGGTATTTATAGCAAGAATCAATTCGGTAGATTATCTGTAATTTAGCAGCCAATACCTTGTAGTTATTGGCTGTTTATTATGACATGGATAATATGATTTATTAATGTGAGTGCAGTTTACTGATATTTCTCAAATATATTGTAAGCTATAAAAATTTTCATCGCTAAATTATGATAAATTTGTGAATTATTTACATGGCGCTTTTAATCGTCACTGCACACGTTATTATTATTTTACCTTAACAATAAGCAAGTTTGCCTATGTCCACTTCAGCCGTTACGGCTCCTAACATTCTTCCTCGTCATATCGCTATTATCATGGATGGTAATAACAGATATGGCAAAGCCAATAACCTGGGTAAAGGTCAAGGTCACATAGCTGGTAAAACTGCTTTAGACCCTATCGTAGAATATTGTGTCGAGACCGGTATTGAAGTACTGACTGTTTTTGCTTTCTCTAGCGAAAATTGGCAGCGACCACCTAGTGAAGTTGCACTATTAATGCAGTTGTTGGCATCGACCATTGATGAGCAAATGCCGCGTATGAAAAAATACTGTATTCGCTTACGTTTTATCGGTGATCGCAGTCAGCTTAGTGAAGAATTACAAGCGTTAATGGCGGATGCCGAAGCAGAAACTGCAAGCTTTGATGCCATGACATTAGTCATTGCGATTAGCTACGGTGGACAATGGGATATTGCTCATGCAGCAAAACAGCTGGCACAACAAGTGCAGGCAGGTGAGTTGAGGGCTGAAGATATTAGTGCAGAAATGCTCGGTGAGCAAGTACAACTGGCAGACGCTCCAGCAGTAGACATGCTGGTTCGTACCGGTGGTGATTATCGAATATCGAATTTTTTATTATGGCAAGCGGCCTATGCAGAGTTGTTTTTCACGCCAACTTTATGGCCAGATTTTGTTCCAGAAGAGCTGGCTTCGATGATGGCTGAGTTTGCACAGCGTCAACGCCGTTTTGGTAAAACCAGCGAGCAGGTAGGGATAGAGCAGCATAGTCGCTGATGCAATAGTAGCCATAAAAATTCAGACAGTATTCTCTAGGTCGCTAATACCGCTTGCTTACGAGATGATAAACCGTTTTAATGAGGGTCAATGCTATTAATGGGCACAGGTCTATCAACTGTTATAATGCATTTTTTTTGACTGTACCTTCTTCATTATTATAAGGCTCGATAAGTATGTGGCAACGAATTAGAACGGCAATAGTTCTCGTTATTATCGTTGGTATTGCAATGTTTGCGAGCCAAACCCCTATTTTATTCGCACCGCTTTTAGCCGTTGGCGTCATTATCGCAGCTCATGAGTGGGCGAAGTTGATGCCGAAGTGGCGTCAACCTATTGTCTTTGTGCTATTAGTTTTAGTGATAACTGTCGTATCGCTTATGTTGAAGGTGACTTGGTTATTCTGGTGGACGGCCTCGCTTGTCATATGGCTGATGGCATTGTCTTGGGTACGTGCATTCCCAACACAGACAAAATGGTACGGAAAACATCTAGCGTTGTTGGGTGTGGTTATTTTGACAGCCTCTATTACTGCGATTTTTTACCTCTGGCAGCTATCAGCATGGTGGCTACTTTATGTGTTTTTATTGGTCTGGTGTGCTGATAGCGGTGCTTATTTTGTTGGTCGTAAGCTTGGCCGTCGAAAAATGGCACCCAATGTCTCACCCAATAAGAGTATGGAAGGATTGGCCGGTGGTTTGATTACAGGTCTACTGGTAGTCGTTGCGATCAGTGTGTTTAAGCTACAACTGACGGGCGCATCGCTAGTCGCCTTTGTGGCACTATCGGCGCTAACGATTCTGGCTTCTGTGCTTGGTGATCTTTTTGAATCAATGCTCAAGCGCCGCGCTGATGTCAAAGACTCTGGTACCATCTTACCAGGACATGGTGGTGTACTTGATCGTATTGATTCATTGCTATCTGCAACTCCGATATTTGCACTTGGCTTTTGGGCGATACAGCAGCTAGGTTTGATTGTGGTATAAGACTTTGATTGTGGTATAAAACAAAGTCACTTAGCTGATTTTATGATGTGATAAGTAAGCGAAGTGACCGTTTTGATTAGTCTTTTACAACGGTCTTATTTGTTACTACATAGTCTTATTATCCTTTATATTTTTTAAACCTCATTTATTCTTTTCTCCTTCTCTAAATATTAAATATCATAGGCATTAATGGTTATGACGCAACGCATCGCCGTACTAGGCGCGACAGGCTCGATTGGCGATAGCACGTTAGCAATATTAGCGGCGCAACCGCAACATTATGAAGTTTACGCATTGTCAGGCTACCACCGTTTAGATAAGCTGTTTGCGCTTTGTCAGCAGTTTTTGCCTAAGCGTGTCAGCGTGCCAACAGCCGCTGTGGATGATTTTGCCAAAAAGCTTAAAGCAGCAGGGGTTGATAGTGATGTAGTAGGGGGCGAGGAAGGTCTAGTAGATATAGCCACTGATTCACAAACTGATACGGTCGTTGCTGCCATCGTAGGCGCAGCAGGACTGCCTTCTACCTTAGCCGCAGCACGCGCAGGTAAGCGTATTTTGCTCGCCAATAAAGAAGCGCTGGTGATGGCAGGGCAGGTCATGATCAATGCGGTCAAAACACATAATGCTACGTTGTTACCCCTCGACTCTGAGCACAATGCTATTTTTCAGTGCTTACCACTCGCTATTCAGCAAGACAACACCCAAATTCATCAGCCAAATCATGGTGTACGCAAACTGTGGTTGACGGCTTCAGGTGGCCCATTTTTGCAGCAGTCTTTTGAGCAGATGCAGCAAGCAACTGTCGCAGAGGCAGTCAAGCACCCTAACTGGTCAATGGGCCAGAAGATATCTGTCGACTCAGCCACAATGATGAATAAAGGGCTTGAGTTGATCGAGGCTTGTCATTTGTTTGATCTGCCTGAAAATAAGATAAATGTGGTCATTCATCCACAAAGTATCATTCACTCAATGGTAGAATATAGCGATGGTAGCTTTTTGGCACAGCTTGGCAGTCCAGATATGAAAACCCCAATTGCCCATGCGCTCAGTTACCCGAGCCGTATTGATAGTGGCTCACAGCCATTAGATTTATATGCACTTAGTGGTTTGGAGCTCATTGAGCCTGATCTGCAAAAATTTGCCTGTCTACGCCTTGCTCGTCAAGCAATGCAAGCAGGTACGCAGGCGACTATTGTACTAAATGCAGCCAATGAAATTGCAGTGGCGGCTTTTTTGGATGGACAAATTCGTTTAACTGACATTGCTGATATCAATGAGCGTGCCTTAAACGATATACAGCTGCCACCATTAAACGAAACGGCTGACATAGAAGATATATTGGCCATTGACAAGATAGCGCGTCACCTTACTGATAAGCTTGTGGCAAAATTGGCATAATCGTAGCAATCATTAGCCATGAATAGCCTCTTGGTTAAAAAATGGTACTAATAAACGATATCAGTGAAGATGTTGATGTTGATAAAAGATACTAAGCAACAATACTGAGAAAAGATCATGACGTTTTTATTAACGCTTCTTGCGGCAATATTTGTCTTAGGTCCACTCATTGCCTTACATGAGTGGGGGCACTATATTGTGGCACGGATGTGCGGCGTCAAAGTATTAACATACTCTATCGGTTTTGGCCCTAAACTATTTGGTTGGACCAGCAAAAAAAGTGGCATCGATTATCGTATCTCAGCATTGCCACTCGGCGGCTATGTCAAAATGCTTGATGAGCGTGAAGGCAATGTCGCAAAAGATGAACAGCATCTTGCGTTTAATTATCAGCATCCGCTCAAGAAGATTGCGATTGTCGCCGCTGGGCCTATCATGAATTTCATCATTGCTATTGCGCTCTTTTGGGTGTTGTTTATGACGCCGTCTGAGCAATTGGCTACCAAAATTGGGCAAGTACTGCCAGATACCCCAGCTGCGATGGCGCAGTTACCTGTCGGTGATAAGATTGTTGCGATTGATGGGCACGATGTACAGACGTGGGAAGGTATCAATTATCGCCTTGCAGGACGGATGGGTGAGACAGACAATGTGAGTATTACACTACAGTCAGATGCTCAAACCAATCAGTCGATCAAAACCTATCAAGCACCAGTCACACAATTTATGCAGGGTGATGCACAAGGTAAAGATGCATTGACCAGCTTTGGTATGTTACCGTGGCAGCCACAGATTGCCCCGATTGTCGGTGAATTGGCGCCTGATGGTGCAGCTAGCCGTCAAGGTCTACAGGTGGGCGATCGTATTACCGCCATCAATAATCAAAACATTGACGATTGGATTAGCGCCACGCGTATTATTCGTGATAATCCCGAGGTGTTACTTGATTTTACCGTATTGCGTGATGACAAAACGGTGCAATTGCAAATTATGCCGCAAGGTAAAAAAGACAATTTGGGTAATAATTACGGTCAAATTGGCGCCATGGTTGATCAGACTGAGATTGTTATTCCTGATGCCTACAAAACCACCGTGGTTTATGGCCCTGGCGAGTCATTGGTCAAGTCGTTCGAGAAGACTGAGCAGCTAGCCGTGATGACGGTAAGCTCGATGGGAAAAATGCTCTCAGGTATGATTGGTCTGGATAACTTGTCAGGTCCGATTACCATTGCCAAAGTCGCCAAGCAAAGCTTTGATATCAGTTGGCAGATGGTATTATCGACGGCTGCATTGATTAGCCTGAGTCTTGCTGTATTGAACCTGTTACCGATTCCAGTATTGGATGGTGGTCATATCGTTTATCATTTTATCGAACTGATTCGCGGTAAACCGCTCTCTGAAGGGGTGCAAATGGTGGGGTTAAATATCGGTTTACTCTTACTGGCAGGTTTCATGGTGTTAGCAATTGGTAATGACATCAGTAGGCTGTTTTGATCGGTTAATGAGTAATATAATCAATAAAGCACAATATACTAATGGTTTAATAGCTCTTACGCTTTGATTGTTGCTATTATACGCAAGATACTTTGTGTCATAGCCTCTGTACTAATCGTAATTTTTAGTTTATTTTGTGATTCTTTTTATATAAAGTGTTCTGAGTCAGCCATGCATGGAGTTGCGACTTTGTGCAAATGGGCTGGACAACATATGCTTTTTAACTTAACTTTAGCAAGTTTTTTATTGACGGATAGTGTTTATGCGTACGCCTTTATTTATGAGCGCGGCTGGGTTGCCGTTAGTTGTAGCGATGATGAGTATGCCGGTACAGGCTGCAGAATTTGTAGTGACTGACATCGGTTTCAATGGCTTACAACGCCTAACCCCTGATAGCCTCTATCCGGTTCTACCTATTACGGTAGGAGATACGGTCAATGACAGTAGCTTAGCGGCCAGTATCAAGGCACTGTATGCCACTGAAAACTTTGCTGATATTCAAAGCCGTGTCGAAGGTGGCAATCTAAGGTTTGATGTTATTGAACGTCCGACTATTGCCGAAGTGAATTTTGAAGGTAATAAGCTCATTCCCAAAGAAGGGCTTGAGCAAGGACTTGGGAATGCTGGACTGTCTGTCGGTAATGTACTGAAGCAATCGACCCTGCAAGGCGTTGCTAATGAGCTGCAACAGCAGTATATCAGCCAAGGTTACTACAACAGTAATATTGAAGTAGATCAGACGGTACTTGATGGTAACCGCGTCAAACTTGATGTGCGCTTCATCGAAGGTAAGCCTGCCAAAGTTGTTGATATTAATGTCATTGGTAATAAGCACTTTAGCGATGAAGAGATCAAAGATGTCTTTGCGGTAAAAGAGTCTTCATGGACACGCTTGCTATCAAAATCTGATCGATATGCACAAGAAAAACTGGCCGCCAGTTTAGATAATTTAAAAGCATTGTATCAAAACGATGGTTATGTGCGTTTCGCAGTAGATAACGCGGTACTCAATATTAGTGAAGATAAACGTAGTGTGTTCATCGAAGTCAGTTTGAGTGAAGGTGAGCAGTATCAGTTTGGTGACGTCAATTTCTTAGGTAAGCCTACTTTTTATAACGACGAACTAAAAGAGTTGGTGACTTTTGCGCCTAATGAAAAATATTCACAGGCCAAACTGGATGACACCACAGCTGCGCTCAAAAGACGCTATGGTAACGAAGGGTATTATCTAGCTCAAGTTAGACCCGTACCACGCATTAATGACGACACCAAAATGGTTGACGTGGATTATTATATCGATCCTGCACGTCCTATTTATGTTCGCCGTATCAACTTCACAGGCAATCTCAAAACTCAAGATGAAGTATTGCGCCGTGAGATGCGTCAGTTAGAAGGCTCTCTTGCCTCTAGCGAAAAAATCCAGCTTTCACGTACACGTCTTATGCGTACCGGTTTCTTTAAAGCTGTTAACGTTGATGTAAAACCAGTACCCAATCAGCCAGATCAAGTAGATGTCAACTATACAGTAGAAGAGCAACCTTCTGGTAGTTCAACGATTGCAGCAGGTTACTCGCAGAGCGGCGGTGTTACTTTTCAGTTGGATTTGACCCAAAATAACTTTATGGGCACTGGTAACCGCGTTAAAGCCGCACTATCACGTTCAGAGACACGTGATTCGTATAGCTTAGGATATACCGATCCATACTTTACAGAAAATGGCGTCTCACAAGGGGTGAGTGCTTATTATCGCGAAACCAAATACGACGACAGAAACGTTAGTAAATATGTCACCGACGCTTATGGTGCCACGCTGAACTACAGCTATCCTGTTGATGAAACCAAGCGTGTCAGTGCTGGTCTAAATGTCGACAACACGACAGTACGTGGTGGTCGTTTCCTCGGCATATCAAACGCACAAGAAATCATCGATGATGGCGGTACTGTTGAAGACTTCACTGGAGATTTCGAAGGTCGTACTGGCTTTAAAAATGATTATCAGACCTACAACTTATTACTGGGCTGGGATTATAGCACCTTAGATCGCCCTGTATTTCCAAATAAAGGCATGAGCCATACGGTCGATGCGACCATTGGTCTTGGTGATGCCAGTTATCAGAAACTGGTTTATCGCGGCAATATCTACTATCCGATTTATAAAGATTGGGTGGCGCGTGGTTATACCAAGCTTGGCTATGGTAATGATTTGCCATTCTATGAAAACTTCTATGCTGGTGGTTATGGTTCGGTTCGTGGTTATAAATCATCAAGATTGGGTCCTAAGTCGCAAAGCTATAATGATGCCATCAATGATAGTGTTCGTTATAAGGACGAAAAAGTAGGTGGTAATGCGTTAGTTACTTTTGGTACCGAATTGATTTTACCGATGCCGTTTAAAGGCGATTGGGCAGACCAAGTACGTCCAGTACTATTTGCTGAAGGTGGTCAGGTATTCGATACAAGTGACAAAGAAGACCGTACCTTCGTTAATCCTGGCACTGGTGAGGATACAGGTGTACCACTATTGACCCAAGACAACGAATTCCGCTTTAGTGCAGGTGCAGGTGTGACATGGTATACACCAATTGGTCCAATTTCACTCAGTTATGCCGTACCTTTTGGTGATAAAGAAGGCGACGAAACTGAAAAGGTCCAGTTCCAGATTGGTAATACATTCTAGATCGCTAATATTATCTAAATATATCTAATCGTTCTCAAATATTTGTCTAAGTAAGTTAGAATGTCATTAGTTTCCAGTAGGTCGTCAAAACACATTGTTATTTTGACGACCGTTTTATATATAACAATAGTCTATTAATAGTCATTATGATAACGATTGAGCAACTTATCACTCGGATTGAGCAGCGTCAGCCCATTATCAATAAGGCTGATATTAGTGCTGAGCAGTTACGTCACCCATTCAACAGTGTTGGAAGTTTAACTACTGCTGACCAAAAGCAGCTAAGCTTTTTGGCAGACCCTCACTATATCTCTAGTTTGTCCGGTAGCCAAGCAGGTGCAGTATTGGTCACCCAAGCGTATCGTGACCAAGTACCTGAGTCGGCCTTAGCGTTGGTTGTCTCTGACCCATACCTAGCTTATGCCAGCGCCAGCCAACTATTTGCCCGTCAGTCACTATCTGCTGGAATCCATCCTAGTGCTGTGATCTCTGATAGCGCTGTGATTGGTGATGAGGTTAATATTGGTCCTTTTTGTGTCATTGGCGACTATGTGCAGATAGGAGCGCGTAGCTCACTTGATGCCCATGTAGTGATTGAGGCGCATTCTGAGATCGGTACTGACAGTGTTATCAAGTCGCAAGTGGTTATTGGCCATGATTGTGTCATTGGCAATTATGCAAGATTGCATGTGGGTGCGAGCATTGGTGCCGAAGGGTTTGGCTTTGCTCCTACCAACAACCCTAGTGTTTCAGGCTGGGAGCGGATCGCTCAGCTAGGCCGTGTGATTATTGGTGATCATGTACGCATTGGTAGTCACACCTGTGTCGATCGCGGCGCCATTGATGATACGGTTATTGGCAATCATGTTATCATTGATAATTTGGTTCAAGTTGCTCATAACGTACGTATTGGTGACGGTACTGCCATTGCCTCCCAAACGGGTATTGCCGGTAGTACGACGATAGGTAAACGCTGCATTATTGGCGGTGCTGTTGGTATCACAGGGCATATCGAAATTACAGATGATGTGGTTTTATCAGGTATGACCATGGTTACCAAATCTATAAAAACTGCTGGTTCTTACTCTTCTGGAACTGCTGCTATGCCAACTGCTAATTGGCGCCGTGCAGCGGTACGCTTTCGTCAGCTTGGTCGTGATTAATGCGAACACATACAAACAATAAACATCCAAAACATAGCAAGGAAGCCTCATTATGAGCAATGACCATATAGATATCCCAACTGATGAAGACATCAAAAGCTTGGCTGAGCAAGGTCTTACCCTGCCACTAACGTATCATACGATTAAGCATTATTTACCACATCGTTATCCTTTTATGTTGGTCGATAGAGTGGTCGCTTGTACACCAGGAGAGTGCATTACGGGTATCAAAAATGTGACCATTAATGAAGAGTTTTTTAATGGGCATTTTCCTGACGAGCCAATCATGCCAGGGGTATTGATGGTAGAGGCAATGGCACAGGTTTCAGGCATACTTGGGTTCATTACCGCAGGTCTGACTTCAGAAGATGGCTATCTGTATTTGTTTGCTGGTGTGGATAAAGTGCGTTTTAAGCGCCGAGTCATTCCTGGTGATCAACTCACCATTCGTGCCAAGACAGTGATGCAGCGCCATGGTATTTATAAGTTTGATTGTACGGTGCATGTCGAAGACGAACTTGCTGCGAGTGCTCAAATCATGATTGCGCGTCAAGAGCAGCAAAAAATCAAAGACAGTAAAAGTGCCTAAGTTTGTAATAAGTTAGCATTCATAAAGCGCTATATCGAATCGATCTTCACAATTATAATGAGCTATTATATTGATATTTAACAAAGCAGCGGATATTGGCCTCATTCATGAAGCCAAACTGGCTGTATTTGGCTGACTATTTATTTGCATTAAATGATACAAGGGCCCACATCATGAGTCAGATTCACCCTACAGCACTCATCTCACCATCTGCACAGATTGATGAGACTGCCATCATTGGTCCCTACTGTATCATTGGTGATGAAGTGTCAATTGGACCACATACTGTGTTGCATAGGCATGTCGTTGTCACAAAGTTGACGCGTATCGGTGCACACAATCAATTCTATCAGTTTGCGAGTGTTGGAGAGGATCCTCAGGATCTAAAGTATGCAGGTGAGCGTACTTGGCTTGAGATTGGCGATCACAATACGATTCGCGAAGCTTGTAGCCTACATCGCGGTACTGCACAAGATAGTGAGCTAACCAAGATAGGTAGTCATAACTTGTTGATGGTCAATACTCATGTGGCGCATGATTGTGTGATTGGCGATCATAATGTGCTGGCAAATAATGTTGGTGTTGCAGGTCACGTGACTATCGGCAGCCATACAATCATCGGTGGCAATTCAGGTATTCATCAGTTTTGTACAATAGATGATTACAGCTTAATCGGCGGTGCTAGTTTGATTTTAAAAGACGTCGCAGCGTTTACGATGGTGTCTGGTAATCCAGCAAAAGCTCATGGTCTAAATATCGAAGGCATGCGCCGAAAAGATTGGTCGAAAGAAACCATTGATGTCCTACGCCAAGCGTATCGTACTATTTTTAGATCGGGTCTGACGACAGCGCAAGCTTTAGAGGTTCTGCAAGGTGAGCTACTATCTCAAGAGCCAAAAGTTCAATTGTTGATTGATTCACTACAAAAAAGTCGTCGCGGGGTGGTGCGTTAAACGCATATTGAGCTACGATAGAAGCTAGGCTAGATAGTCGTTTTTTACAGTTTTAATCTGCCTAAATTTTATTAATAAAAGATAATATTGCTAAAAGCCATAACCAATTGTTATGGCTTTTTATATTTATGAGTGCTTGACTTTTTTGGTCGCTTAGCAGAAACTGAGCGTTTATGATATTGTAAACAATTCTTTCTTAATGTTACGGGGCACTCCATATTGAAGTGTTTACTAAATAGTTTGATAGTAGTAGTGACTATTTATGATGATCAAGGAGGATTGTCAGTAGCGTTATTTGAAGTACGAGGACGCAAAAAATGGCTATCAATAAACAAGAACATGCGCAATGGAGCTCAAGTTTTGGCTTCGTGTTAGCGGCAGTAGGTTCAGCAGTAGGTTTGGGAAATATATGGAAGTTTCCATATATGGTGGGTGAGAGCGGTGGTTCAGCTTTCGTTATCGCTTATTTATTCTGTATCGCGCTAGTCGGTTTTCCAATATTAGTTGCTGAATGGCTCATTGGTCGCCGTGGACAAAAAAACCCAGTCAACACGTTTGCGGATGTGGCTGCTAGCGAAGGTAAATCTCGTAGCTGGACCATCGTTGGTGCTACTGGTATTTTGGGTGGCTTTTTAATTCTATCCTTCTATAGTGTGATCGGTGGTTGGGCACTTAACTATATCACCAAAGTGGCGTCAGGCAGCTTTACAGGTCAAGATAGTGATTCTGTGGCTGCGACCTTTGATGCGATGCTAGCATCAGCCGGTACATTGACGATTTGGCACACTGTATTCATGATTTTAACGGCCGTTATCGTTGGTATTGGTGTAACGAGTGGTATCGAAAAAGCAGCCAAGATTTTGATGCCACTGTTGGGTGTGATCCTTTTCGTTATCGTTGGTTATAACATAATGAATGGGGGTTTTGGTGAGGCAGTTGCTTATTTGTTCACGCCAGACATGAGCAAGCTGACGGCTGACGTTATGCTTGCAGCATTAGGTCATGCCTTCTTCACGCTATCGATTGGTATGGGCATCATGGTTGCTTATGGTTCGTATTTGGGCCGTGAAGTGAACTTGCTAAAAACTGCACGTACCGTTGTTATTTTGGATACGGTTATCGCTTTGGCGGCTGGTTTAGCCATTTTCCCAATTATCTTTAGTAACGGTCTAGATCCTGCGTCGGGTCCTGGTCTGATCTTCGTCAGCTTACCGATTGCTTTTGGTAGCATGAGTGCGGGTATTATCATTGGTGCATTGTTCTTTTTGCTTATTACCTTTGCAGCTGTCACCTCATCTATCTCATTACTAGAGCCAACGGTTGAGCTACTAGAAGAGCGTACGTCGATGAGCCGTACCGTATCGACTATCGTTGCCAGTACTGTGATTTGGCTATTAGGCATTGCCGCATTGCTATCGTTTAACCTATGGTCTGAATTTACTATTATGGGTAACGGTATCTTTGATGCCCTAGACAAGATTACCAGTAAGTTCCTGTTACCTCTAACAGGTCTTGCGGCTATCGTATTTGTTGGTTGGAAAATGGATCAGCGTAGTATTCAGCAAGAGCTTGGTTTATCTAATGCGACATGGCAGCTTTGGCAAATTGTTGCAAAATTCATCGCGCCAATCGCTGTGATCGTGGTATTTGTTACCTCACTGATGGGCTAATAGTTATTTACAATGATTTAGACATGTAAATCATTGAGTGATAAAAGCAGCACACATAAAAAGGGCTTAAGAATTATCTTAAGCCCTTTTTATGTCTAATAATATCAATAAATACTAAAATGGATTAACGCAAGTTTAACTCAGGAATGGTTTGTCCACGCTTATTATAAAATTCGCTAACGAATTCATCAAACTGGTCTTGCTCGATGGCATCTCTGATACCTTGCATCAAACGTTGGTAATAGCGTAAGTTGTGAATGGTGGCTAGCTGAGCACCCAGCATCTCTTTACATTTATTAAGATGATACAAATAAGCACGGCTAAAGTTTTGGCAAGTGTAGCAGTCACATTCAGGATCTAATGGGCCTTCATCATTGCGGTATTGGCTATTGCGGATACGTACCACACCAGCATTGTCTGCATCGCCCGTCACAAAGTAATGGCCATTACGCGCGTTACGAGTTGGCATCACACAGTCAAACATATCGACGCCGCGGCGTACGCCTTCAACTAAATCCTCAGGCTTACCAACGCCCATTAGATAGCGCGGCTTATCTGCTGGCATATCATCAGGCAGGTAGTCTAGGACGTCCATCATCTCTTCTTTTGGCTCACCAACCGAAAGACCGCCGATAGCATAACCATCAAAGCCGATATCTAGCAAACCTTCGAGTGATTGCTGGCGCAAATCGGGATACATACTGCCTTGTACGATACCGAATAATGCGTTGGTGCTACCCAGTCTATTGTGCTCATCAACGCAGCGTTGTCCCCAGCGTAGTGATAGCTCTAGAGATTTCTTTGCTTTATCATGAGTCGCTGGATAAGGGGTGCATTCATCGAACTGCATGACAATGTCTGAGTTCAAGCTGTACTGGATTTGCATGGATTTTTCAGGAGAAAGAAATACTTTGGCACCATCGATAGGCGATTTGAAGTTAACACCTTCTTCGGTAATTTTACGCATTGCACCCAAGCTAAAGACTTGGAAGCCGCCTGAATCCGTCAAAATAGGCTTGTCCCAATGCATGAACTTATGCAAGCCGCCAAATTTATCAATCACTTCCGTACCTGGGCGTAACCAGAGGTGAAAAGTGTTGCCTAAAATGATATCAGCACCAATGGCTTCGATATCACGTGGCAGCATACCTTTGACCGTACCATAAGTCCCAACAGGCATAAAGGCAGGCGTCTGCACGTCGCCATGATTGAGATGAACGGTGCCGCGGCGTGCACGCGTTGCACCGCTGGCTGTTTTATGTAAGACAAATTGCATATGTTAACCGATATATGAGCTATGAAAATGGCGCTAATTATAGCATTGTTAGGGATTTTTTGGATATTGATATTCATTCTGTCAATATAGTCAGTCAGTATGCAGCAAGATGACGGAAAGTGGCGCGTACAATTCGCGATGCCCAGTAAATATACGATGGAGACGTCACCAAAACCAAATAACCCAGAAGTCGAAATCGTCGAAGTACGAGCTCAAAATTATGACATTATCAAATTCTCAGGATTTACTGGAAGTGATAAAGTAGATAAAAGGACATAAGAACTGCGAAATTGGATGCAAAGCAAACATTTAACGCCTACAGGTGAGCCAGAATTGGCACGTTACGATGAGCCATGGGCATTGCCATTTTTACGTCGTAACGAGGTAATGATTGCGTATGAGCAAAAGTAATACAAGGATACTAGGGCATATAGTCATTGTTCTTAGCCATTTAGGTTCTTGACCGCACAAAAAAGACAGCACTTGCTGTCTTTTTTATCTGATATTTTGGTTATTCGATTTAGTTGTTTTGCTCACGAATGATATTCAGCATACGGCGCAATGGTTCTGCTGCGCCCCACAGTAGCTGATCACCAACCGTAAAGGCACCTAGATATTCAGGACCCATTTTAAGCTTACGTAAGCGGCCTAATGCAACTGTTAATGTACCAGTCACTGCGACTGGCGTTAAGCGATTCATAGTGGCTTCTTTGTCGTCTTCGACCAAGTCTAACCACTCGTTGCCGCTATTTTTTAGGGCGGCTTCAATCTCTTCTAGAGGGATATCTTTTTTGAGCTTGATGGTTAGACCTTGTGCATGGCAACGCATTGCCCCGACACGTACACACATACCATCGATAGGAATCGTGCTAGCTTCGTCATTACCAAGAATTTTGTTAGTCTCAACACCGCCTTTCCATTCCTCTTTTGACTGCTTATTTTCTAACTGTACATCGATATAAGGAATCAAGCTACCGGCAAGCGGCACACCAAAGTACTGTGTAGGGAAGTCTGCTGAACGCTGTGTCTGAGCGATTTTCTTATCAATATCAAGAATGGCGCTAGCAGGGTTGGCCAGCTCATCTTGTACAGCGTCATGCAAAACACCCATACCTGAGATAAGCTCACGCATGTTATTGGCACCAGAGCCACTAGCCGCCTGATAGGTCATCGCGCTGACCCATTCGACCCAACCTTTATTAAATAACTCACCGATAGCCATCAGCATCAACGATACGGTACAGTTACCACCGATAAAGTCTTTTTTGCCACTGGCTAGGGCGTCATCAATGACGCTGCGATTGACTGGATCAAGAATGATGATGCTATCGTCTCGCATGCGTAGCGTACTTGCCGCATCAACCCAATAGCCAGTCCAGCCACTATCACGTAGTGGTTGGTGAACTTTTGACGTATAATCACCACCTTGGCAAGTAATAATCACATCACAGGCAGCGAGTGCTTCAATATCATGAGCGTCTTTTAGTTGGCCAGTTTTAATACCGTCGAATTTTGGCGCATCACCACCAGCATTACTGGTTGAAAAAAAGACAGGCGTAATACCGTCAAAGTCATTTTCTTCTTGCATACGTTGAATCAATACTGATCCTACCATGCCGCGCCAGCCTACCAAGCCTACTGTTAAATTACTCATGAAATTCAGTCCTATTTACAATTATTTGTTGCATCACCAACCGATAACAATGCCGTGAATGGTACAAAAAAGCAAGGCGTTTTGGCTATTATTTACTCGTTTTCCATACACTATTAACTATGTGTACTATAACTTTACGTTATTATTAGAGTCGTGCTTAGGTATTGGCAAAATATATTTGGTTGCCTATAAAGAATAAGGCTTTCGATAAAATACTTATTATTTTGATTGGGTAGGTATTGTAAATTTTTATGGCAGTTGTTGCAGAATCGCGACTCATATATAGGCGAAAATCTTATGAAATGCTAAAGTAAGCTTCTAGCATTCATACTTGACGTCAGTTCAGTTAGAACTCAGTTCAGTTAAGATAATGATGTGCGTTGTCATGGAATGAATGGCACAGCACATGTCATTATTGGCCCCATTATCATCTCAATAAACGGTTATCACATACTATGGATCTCTCACTATTATATTACAGCTTACAATGGCTAGCAGGATTCATCGCGTTTGTAACGATCTGGGGTTGGGTGCCACTGGATAATTGGTGGGTACGTGGCGTCGAATTCCCACGCATTCAGATAATGGTACTGGGCATTATTGCTTGGATTGGCATGATCATGTTTTTCTCAGAGTGGCAACTGGGACAATGGTTGTTATTTATAGTGCTTAGCATCACGTTAGCGTTCCAGTTAAGAATGGTATTGCCGTATACTAAGCTATGGAAAAAAGAAGTTCAAAAAGCGAAAAATAAGCCAGAAGGGGAAGCACATCAATTAAAAATCATGGTGTCAAATGTATTAACACCCAATAATGAAACACAAAAATTGGTTGATTTGGTCAAGCATAGACAGCCCGACATTTTAATTACGCTTGAAACTGATAAAAAATGGGAGAAAGCCTTACAGCAAATTGAGTCTGATTATCCATATACAGTGAAGGTTCCGCTGGATAATCTATACGGTATGCACCTGTACTCTAAGCTTGAGCTCATAGATCCTGAAGTGAAGTACCTAATGATTGATGACATACCTTCTATTCATACGCAGTTACGCTTGCAAGGTGGTCGAGTGATTTGGCTATACTGCTTGCATCCTATGCCTCCAAGTCCAACTGAGGCTGATAAATCTACCACGCGTGATGCTGAGCTGTTGATGGTTGGCAAACACATCAAAAAAAATAAGCAAACCGCGATATTGGCTGGTGATCTCAACGATGTGGCATGGTCAAAAACCACGCGCCGCTTTCAGCGTATTTCTGGGCTGCTAGATCCTCGTATTGGTCGACACTTTATCAACACCTTTCATGTCAAATATCCGTTTCTGCGTTGGGCATTGGATCACATTTTCCATAGTGCTTGCTTTACAGTAGTTGATATCAAACGTATGCCGTCTATAGGATCTGATCATTTTCCTGTCATGACGACTTTACAATATGAGCCAGAAGAAACGAGTAAGCAAGAAGGTAACGCTCCTACTGCAGAAGCAGAAGATGTAGCAGAAGCAGATAGCAAGATTGAAGAAGGTAAAAAAGAAGGCAAGAAAATGTCAGATGAACGCAAACAAGCGCAAGGCAGTTTTAGTTGATAAGAAGTGCGACGTATAGGTTAAAGTTTACTCTTATAACGTAAGCATATGCTTACGTCAAATAAGGTCTTTAGCTTCTATTCGTACCAAATTGATTGTCCTATAATACATTCATCAACACAAGGATACGCAAGGATGCAGTGTTGAGACGGTATCAATAAAAGAACAGGTCAGCCCGCTGTCTTATACGTTACTGTTTATGACTTAGGATGAGTCAACATGGAAGAGAGATAATAACAATAACATGAAGCACTGAAGCCCCGAACCAATCGCCCTAGGTTCGGGGCTTTTCTTTGTGCATCCTCTATCGATTTGTAATATTCTTGCTATAAACAGCTAAATAGATTGGTTTAACCGTCTGTTAAGTTAATTGTACTTAGGCGGTTTGCTATCCATTATTCTAATTAACTGGCAGTTAATTTCTAAATAAAAAAAGGGTATATGCATTGGCATATACCCTTTTTCTGTGCAAGCTAATTAGTATTATTAGCGTTCAGTGTATTAACTTATGACCAAGCAGTTGAACGTAAGTCTTTAACCGAGTACTTGGATGTAAGCACCTGCACGCAATTCTTGCAACCAGTCTTCTTGTGCTTGAGGCGCTAGGCGTTGATACAAAGCTTGGCGTGCCATATTGCGACGATATTGCTCGCTCACATCCTGCTGACGCTTACCGTCAACCTTTAAAATATGCCAGCCGAATTGAGTTTTGAATGGAGCAGAGTAGTCACCAACGGCTGTGTTTTTCATTGTGGCTTCAAATGGAGCCACCATATCTTCTTCACTGACCCAATCAAGATCACCACCGCGTCCAGCCGATCCTGGATCGTCTGAATAGGTTGATGCTAAGGCAGCAAAATCAGCGCCATTACGCAGTTGCTCATACAAATCATTAATTTTCTGTTCAGCCAGTGCATCTGTCTGTAACTCATCGACTTTTACTAAGATATGACGAGTGTGCCACTGCGGAATCAGCATGGTATCACTGGCTTTTTTATCAGCCAGCTTAACGATATCGATACCTTCAGGCGTTAGTAACGGCTCACTAACTGCACCAATATCGAGATTGGTAATTTTGCTTGATAGCTCTGTCGGCAGGGAGGCCGCTTTGTGAAAGCCCATATCGCCACCTTGAATAGGGATAGGATAGCTACCTTGGCTTGCAGCAACAGCTTCAGAGACATTGACATTTGGTTCAAGTAAACGAGTACGCAAATCCTGTGCAACTTTTAGCGCTTCCTCACGTTGAGCTGCTGACAGACGGCTGTAGTCATCTATATAAGGAACGCGTACATGCACAGTTTGGTATTCACTTTGGTTCAAACGTTTTGCTTCAGGCGACGCCAAAAATGCATCAATATCTTGCTCGCTAATGCGTACTCGGCGACTGATTTGACGCTGCTGCAGCTCTTGAATAGCAGCATCTTCGATCAGTTGAGCACGTAATGCGGCATAACTACCAAGACGCGCGGCATCTAAGCGTTGCTGTAATGCTGAGATGCTATTAAGCCCTTGAGATTGAGCAATTTGAGCAAGGCGTTGATTGATCTCGGTCTCATCAGGAGATAGGCCGACACGTTTTACCATTGATAGTTGCAATTCACGCAAGATAAGCGCGTTTAGTACCTCAGACTGTAGTTGTGCTGAGTTTGCAATTGGCTCGCCTGCCGCTTGTGCACGGGCTTGGGTTTGTGTAATGGCATCAACCAATTCGCTCTTCAAGATAGCGTTTTCATTGACCAAAGCCACGATGCCATCAGTACTATTGGCAGGTGTCAAACGATCGACGGTATTTTGTCCAGCCGGATTCGACGTTTGTGCTACTGCAGGTGCCACCGTGGCTGCTTGAGCGCTCAAAGTGAGCGTAAGGCTGACCCCTATAGACAGTAGTACAGCGCGGCTGGTTTGACGTAAAGAAAAAAATCTCATGATGCTCCTCATCAATGTCATCGCATCGGATGGTAGTTGGTCAACACGATCCAATACTTTTAATCATTAAATACCCGACAGTGTTGTCCATAATTGGATTGTAGATAGTGCTTTATACATTTTTATATAAATAATATTTTACTTCAAAAAATCTCGTTAGTCTTTCCATGCAGTTTGGACAGGTTCAAAGCCTAATATCTTATCAGAGAGCAATCGTGTTAAGCGGCTACTGCCACTACCAAGCCCATTCAACCGTATCTCTGCCATAACCGCTTGTGTTGGTTCATCTTTGACGTTTAAGTCATTATAGTAACGACGACCATAAACTGCAAAACCAAAGCAGCAATCTTCATAATCAACGCCGATAAGTGAGTCGAGCATCTTATTACTATTATAGTCATATTGACCTTGAGCCAATATCCGCCAGCTATTGTTGATAGGGAAAACAGCAGAGGCGGTAAATGCGGACAATGGCAACTGATCCGTATTTTCATCACGCTGACGCTTGACATAGCCCACATTGAACAAGCTATTGTCTGATGGCTGATAACGTAGCTCAGTCGTGATATAGCTCAAATCATAGTCGTTAGTCAGCGCACCACTCACATCAACCCAAAAATTATTGTAAGGTTGGGTGCTGGTATCCCATACCATGCCTGAGGAAGAAGAGTTGAAAACTCGTTGTTCATCATCAAGCGTGACACGACCATCATCTATATAGAACTGTTCTGCAATGCTACCATCAAAACGTGTCACACCCGTTGCATCGATGTAACGATAATTGACACCAGGCGTAATAGAGTGCAGATCCTGCAAGCGGTCATGGCCTAAAAACCAACTGTCTGAAAATAGCTGCTCATAGTTAATAGACGCAATACGAGTATTAAAGTTAGGAATATCATTTTGGTTTTTGTACGGTGAATACGTGTATTTCACCCGCGGGCTAAGCAGACGATAGCCACCCATGGTGTCATCAAAAGCGCCAAAGGGTGAGCCTGCTTGGTAGAAATTCAGACCTGCATCAATACTGGCTTGTGGCACAAATACGGATTGGCTACCATCTTCTTCACTGATGTTATTGTCTGCCAAGCTGTCTTCATCATAGGAAGTATAAAGGTGCTGTAGGCTTAGCTTCGGTCTAATATAGCCCCAAGACTTCTCCATCGGATAGACGGCACTTATTTTGTTATAAATGCGTGCGCCGCTCTTTTCATCCTCAGAGCCATCATCAATAGACTTCTTAAAATAGGCAGAATCATGTACACCAGTGATGTCAAAGTTCTTCGCCCACGGCAGTCGATAGTTGAGCTTTAGTTGTGGTAGGCGTGAATAGGGTTTGTCTTTATCCTCTAGAGCCTCACCATTATCAGTAAACGCATCTAACGTTTGAAAGGTTTCTACTTTTAACTCACCATCGACGTAATCATTATAATAATTAACTCGAGCACGCCTTGGTAGGTTGATGGTGTTATCTGATAAACCTAAGGTATCAAAATCATCAAGATAGTCTGCATCTGATACATAGCTATATTTGGCATCACCACTTAATCGCGGAATACTTTTCGATGACCAATAATGATCATAAAAAAAGCTTTTACGATCTTCGTCATTATATTCTTTGTCATTAGGCAAGTATGAACCGTTAAAAATGCCTTCTCCATAGTTTTCGGTCAAATAACGAAACTCACCTGAGAGCATAGGATTACGATCAGTATATACATGCGTATTGAGCGTGGCATCGTAGTTGGGCGCTAGGTTGAAGTAATAAGGAACATCAATCTCAACACCGCTCTTACTACTCACGCTCGCACTTGGTAATAAAAATCCGCTGCTACGACGACTGTCTATTGGGAAGTTAAAGTAGGGCAGATAAAAGACCGGTACGTCAGCAATGCGAAAAGTCGTATTATAGGCTTCACCGCGCCCTGTATCAGTATTCAAATCGATACTTTTGGCATCAAGTTGCCATTTACGGTTGGTGGGTGGACAGGTGCTAAACATCACCTCGTCCAACTCGTACTCACTATCATTGGGCTTATTCAAGCGTTTAGCGTAGCCGTGTGCTTGTAGCCCAACACTAGCAAAAGCCACATCGTTGGCTGTTGATTGTCCAGTTTCAGTATTATAATTTAAGCTGTCTGCAACCCCAATCAAACCATCTTTTTTTGCTCTTTCATTAAAGCTGGCTTGAGCGTTGCTCGGTGCATTGCTACGTTGCAGTGATTGTCCTGTCGCCTGATCGGTAAACATGACTCTACCTTGTGCAGCAGCCACGCCATTGCTTAGATCAATCACAACTTTCTCTGCTTCGATATGCTGGGTGCCCTGATCGACTTTCACATTACCTGATAGCTCAGCATAGTTGATATTATTGTAATAACCGTAGTCTGACTCTGTGAATAAAGGTGCTTGATTGTTGGGAATACTGTCGACATCAGGTACGGGTTGTCCATTTGCACCGCCAGCTTCATTCACAGCACGCTGATAATTAGGGTTGCTCTTTGGATAGACCCATTGACCTTCACAGCGTTGTGCACTATCTATAGCGTTTGGCAATAATCGTAAGTTTTTACCGACTTTTGTAATGGTCTGCGCTGTAGGCGCTAAAGTACTCTGTATGTTATCTGACTCAGCATCTTCTATATTATCCACGTCATTTGAGACAGGAGTCTCTGGTGTAAGCTCATAGAATTCTGCCAAACGCACTAGACTGTCTTGAATGCTCTCATCATTGATATCTAGCTGGCGGTTATCCGCTACGGTATTTTCAGGTGTAGCTATAGCATTAGCGCGTGTGTCGCGGCTTACCTGATCGCTATCTGGCATATTTGATGGTTGTGTCGAGGCGGTATCAGAAGACTCATTAATCTCTGTGATATTCAAAACATCATCGGAGGCGCTGTCTTCTAACTTAGCATCGCTTGCGAAACGGGTGTCATCAAAATCAGAGGCAGGAGTCGCTCTTTGAGAATTATCGAGCTGTGAGCGCGCGTCTTTATAACGGATATCGTTGTAATCACTGCTTTGAGTGACATTACTGTTATTGGTATCAGGAAGGTAGCTGCTCGTACTACCAGCACTTGATGGCTCAGTTGTCTGTGTGTCAGCATCGTTGATGGCAGCATTAACCGTTAGGCTAGATAAGCCTAAGGCACCAAATAAGATCAAACGAATGCTTTGGTAAAGCGGAGAATATAACAAGGGCACACCTATGATTGCAGAGCCTATTGGATTGCGATACTGAATTGCATAGTCGTATTATTCAACAAGACCAAGTTGTTAATGAACGGCTAAAAAATCACTCATCGATAGCGTCATCTCAAGAATTTGGCTGTTTTACATATAATGACGACTAATCATAGTCAAAAAAAACCAAATCAGCTACACTATTTACCAAAATTTATAATATAGCCAAGCTGCTTTTAAATGAGCTAAAAATTTCAGCTTATCGTTAAATTACTGAATGATATCTTGATATGTCTACTAACGCAGTTGTTGCGGCTTAAGATATGACCATTTTAGCAAGTATTTGCCTGACTTATCACTACTTTAATTATTTATGATTTATATTTAACCTGTGATGCCCATTATGACTGATAAAACCACTATAGAGCCTGACATGACCGATAACAATAACGACAATCGCCAACAACAACTCGAGCATTGGTTGCAGCAAGTATTTGTAGATAAGCCCTTTGATCTAGACAGTTTACCGGGTGACGCGAGTGCGCGCCGCTATCATCGCATTCAACTGCTAGAGGCTGACGGATCAGGAGATACGCGTCATATCGTCATGGATTCTGCTGATGAGCAAGATGCCATGCGGCAGTTCATCAATGTTGCCAAACTCATGTCGCCTGCAATCAATGTGCCGACGCTCATCGCACAAAATTTAGAAAAAGGTTTTTTGGTGCTACAAGACTTTGGTGCAGTAGAGTTTGCTCATTTGCTGAATGATGCAACACCAGAGCAAATCAATGACTACTATCAACTTGCCATGCAGACGTTAGTAGCGCTGCAAACGGTACCAGTCGAGACTGCAAAATCTCAGTATCAGCTGCCAGATTACGATACGGCGTTATTAGATCGCGAAATGAATCTGTTTAGCGAGTGGTTTATCCCTTATATCGGCGTAGAGCTGAATGAGGAGGTGTGGGAAAACTTAAAATCGGCACTCATCAATGAAATCCTGCTACAGCCACAAGTCATTGTGCATCGCGACTATCATAGTCGTAACCTCATGCAAGACCAAGCGGACACATCGCGCTTGGGTGTGATTGATTTTCAGGATGCCGTCATCGGCTCTTATACTTATGATTTAGTATCATTGGTACGCGATGCTTATGTTGAATGGCCAGAGCACCAAGTATCTGCATGGATTAACGACTTTTGGCAGCTACAAAAGCAACAATTTCTAACCACAGCCGATAATGTGGTTCAGCTTGAAAACGACGTTAATGTAATGGGCGTACAGCGTCATTTAAAAGTACTAGGGATTTTTATTCGATTATCTGAACGCGATGGCAAAGATCGCTATTTGGGTGATATTCCCAAAGTCATGCGTGATTTAATTATTGAATTAAACTGGCTGGCTGAACAAGGTAATGACGCGACCAAGCATGCCGTCCTACCTTTTAATCAATGGCTAAAAGATGCTGTTCTACCTGCATACAAAGGTAAGTTTGCTTCAGCCTAGATGATGCTTAATCAAATTGATAAACTAAATAATAAAAATAGGAGTAAGCATGTCTAACTCGACGATTACACAAGCCATGATTTTGGCTGCTGGTAAGGGCACACGTCTGCGACCATTGACACTAGATACGCCCAAGCCTTTGGTCGAAGTGGGCGGTCAGCCACTTATTGTCTGGCATATTAAAGCACTAAAAGCGGCGGGTATTACCGATATCACGATCAATGCGTCATGGCTGGCGGATAAGCTGATGGATACCTTGGGCGACGGTGCGCAATATGGAGTCAAACTACATTGGTCAGTAGAAGGTGATGAGCCGTTAGAGACGGCAGGTGGCATTTTTCAGGCATTACAGTCAGGCAAGCTGCGAGACGAGCCATTTATTCTCGTCAACTCTGATGTTTGGACGACCTATGATTTTGCTCAGTTGCGAGACTATACATTAGGCGCGGATCAGCGCGCACACCTGTTGTTGATTGACAATCCAGAGCACAATGATGGTGGTGATTTCGCTATTAATAATGGTCTTGCCAGCGAGCAGCCAGTTGGCGATGCAGTCAAGTTTACTTTCGCTGGTATTAGCGTGATGTCTCCTACGTTGGTAGAGGGATTGGTATCAGGACAACCTGCCGCATTGGCGCCACTACTTAAGCAAGCGATGATCAAATTCCAGATTACTGCTGAAGTGATTACTGATAACTGGATCGACGTCGGTACAGCCGAGCGCTTGACACAAGTGAATGAATTTATTGAAAAAAACGATATCGATAATCATCAAGGTCGAGTAAATTCATAAGATAAGCAAAAATACACTGGTAAACACAAAAAAGCAGCGTTGATCGTTCAACGCTGCTTTTTTACACAGATGATTTCTATATCTTGTTCAATCTTTACCAATAGAAATGAAGAGTGAATACAAGGGCTGGTAAATTGAGCGCGTAGCACATAGGTAACGACATTGTCTGATAACCGTATTGTCTGATAACCGTGTTAAACGCCCATTGCCAGCTTAATCAATTGGGCAATCGTAAAGATCGTCAAAAATCCTGCGGCATATAAGCCCAGAAACCAAGCCCATTGTCTTTGCTTTTTACTCAGTCTTTGCTTTTTACTCAAATGTTTTTTACTGAGATTTTTCATAAAGACCTCTTATCTGACAAATTGAGCACAGGTGCCACAAAAATGTGTAGCACCTGCTTATCTCACTACTAGCTGCTTGTCATTTACAATGACTAGTACATATGTTCGTGATCAGTTTTACCCTTGAACACATAGTACGCATAAGCAGTATAACTTAAGATGATAGGTAACATGATGACCGCACCCACCAGCATAAATGATAGTGATGTATCAGTCGCTGCCGCCTCGTAAACCGTCATCTGATACGGCACAATGTATGGGAATATGGCGATACACACACCAATATAACCCAATAAAAAGAGCAATACCGTCAATAAGAACGGACGATATTCACGCTCAGTGGTCAAGTCTTTACGCATAATAAAGAACACAATCAGCGCAATAATTGGCATCGGCGCCAGATAAGGCAAGCGTCCGAGTGTAAACCAATCTTCTAGCGCATCGATGTCTGAAAAATACATAAAGATGGTCACGACAATCATCGCAGCAACCAACGCCATCAACAGCCAGCCTGAAACCTTACGCGCCCACACTTGCAAATCGTGCTCGGTCTTTAAAATGAGCCACGTTGAGCCAAGCAGTGAGTAGCCGATAATCAAAGCTACGCCGCTGACCATAGAAAATGGGGTCAACCAATCAAATGGGCCGCCAGTATACAAGCGATTGCTCGCCTCAAGACCATGTACTAAAGAGCCGAGCATCACGCCTTGGAAGAAAGCGGCCAGCAATGAGCCAAAGAAAAAGAAGCCGTCCCAAATGTAGCGATGGGTGCTCGATTTAAAGCGAAACTCAAAGGCAATACCGCGTAAAATCAAGCCCGCCAGCATTAAGAATACAGGTAGATATAGCCCTGTCATAATGATGCCATAGGCCACAGGAAAGGCAGCAAATAAGCCGCCGCCGCCCAGTACCAGCCACGTCTCATTACCGTCCCAAAAAGGCGCGATAGAGTTCATGATACGACTGCGGTTTTTGTCTGAGCCTGCAAAAGGGAACAGCATGCCACAGCCCAAATCAAAACCGTCCAGCAAGACATAAATGAATACGGCCAAGACAATCAAGCCACCCCAAATCAGAGGCAAATCCAGTACATCACCAAAGTTAAACATTAGCGTAGGCCTCCGTCATCAACGTCATCTGCGGGTTCATCGGCATCTGTAACATGTCCTTCAGGATTGCTATCGCCACTCAGCGTGCGTCCTTGACCTTCGGTTACCGAGTGCTCATAGAAGTTATCATCACTAGGATCGGTATACGGTTTCGGCCCTTGTCCAATCAAACGCAAGATATAGAAGCTACCTGCACCAAAGACAAAGGTATAGACCACAATAAAGCCAATCAAGGTGGTGGCAACTTGCTGCGCTGCCAGTGGTGACATACTCTCAGCAGTACGGATAACACCATAAACGGTCCACGGTTGGCGCCCTGTTTCAGTCACAAACCAGCCTGCCAATAGCGCGATAAAGCCAAGCGGTGTCATCATCATCCAAGCACGGTGAAACCACACACTATCAGGATTGAATTGCTGTTTTTTGAAGTATTTATAGACACTAAATAGACCCACAAGCACCATTAACATACCAATGGCAACCATAATACGGAAGGCCCAAAATACAATAATAACGTGTGGTTGGTCTTCTGGTGCCCAGTTTTTGAGACCCTTCACTTCACCATCTAAAGAGTGAGTGAGAATCAAACCTGTGACATAAGGGATCTTGACCTCATATTTATTGGACTGCGTTTCTTGATCAGGAATCGCAAAGAGACGTAATGCTGCCCCGCGCTCATCTTCCCAAATGCCTTCCATCGCAGCAACTTTAGCAGGTTGATGCTCAAGGGTATTTAGCCCGTGCTCATCACCGATTAATACCTGCGCAGGTGCCACAAAAATCGCCATCAGCATGGCCATACCCAGCATCACGCGCCCATGCTTACGATGTTCAATATGTTTTTTGGATTGCAAGTAATACGCGCCAATCCCGCCGACGACAAAGGCCGTGGTTAAGAATGCGGCGGTCATCATGTGCGCGTAGCGGTAGGGGAATGAGGGATTAAAAATAATTTCAAGCCAGTTGGTAGGATATAGCAGACCATCAGCACCAACGATAAAGCCTTGCGGCGTCTGCATAAAGCTGTTGGCCGATAAAATCCAAAAACCTGAAATCATCGTACCAATAGCCACAATCGCTGTCGAAACAAAGTGCATGCGTTTGCTGACGCGCCCCCACCCAAACAGCATAATGCCCAAAAAGGAGGCTTCTAAGAAAAAGGCCGTCAATACTTCATAGGCAAGCAGTGGCCCTAAAACGTTACCTGCCTTGTCAGAAAAGACCGCCCAGTTGGTACCGAACTGATAGGACATGACCACGCCTGAGACCACACCCATCCCGAAGACCACGGCAAAGATTTTTACCCAGTGTTTGTACACTTCAGCAAAGATAGGATTGCCCGTTTTTAGCCAACGGAACTCAAGCACCGTCAGCCAGCTGGCAAGTCCAATAGAAAAAGCGGGAAAGACAATATGAAAGGAGACAACAAAAGCAAACTGGATACGCGCAAGCGTCAGCGCATCCATTTGATCGATCATAAACGTAGCAAACATAAATGGTTACTCTTATCTGTTAGCTTCATAGCGCTGTCTTCCGTACAACGCTCAAGTAACTGTCCGTAACGGTACATAAATCAAGGTGACAATGATTACGGGCAATGGCTCTTAGTGGCGTAAAACTTTAACGACATCAGGCATAAATTGTGGCTAAGGTTACGACTCACTGTTTAGCTGAATTGAATAATTTATGTCCCTATAAACTCATATACTACAGGTATGTGCTATGCATATATTATGCGCTTCCCTAGATATACACGCAACCCATCGTATTTGGAAGCAGTATACCTTGTGGTCAACAATATCCGTCACCCTCACCCTTAAAAATAAAATTAACTTTATGAATAACAATGACTTGGGAATAGCGAGTATTTTTTCATAAAACATCTGTTCTGTTTATTACTTGCTTGCCCATGCATTAAAATGTTCCCCAATAACAAAAACACACATCATTCTTGTAACTGTTTATGCAAAATCCGTCGCAGTGTCAAAATCGTTTGTGGATTGGTTTGAATACTATGACCGCCATTGATAACTGTTTCAGAGGCGGCGCCATCTAGGTGAGCACTGGTATAGGGAACAATGCCATCTGATAAACGTTGGGTTAGGGCCTGACTGATATTTTTATCAACAGTGACGGCAGCGACCAGTGGCTCAGGAGGCAGCTCTGATGTGTCATCTGACACGCTGACACTTGCGCGCTCGTCTTTAGCGTCTTCTTCTAGCGCTTGCGATAAATCAATTTTGGCACCGTCAGGCTGTGCTTGAGCCAGTCCTTTGGTGATATCAGCATCATTGTTGGCAATAATTGAATGATAAGTCACACGGCTATTAATCGTCAGATCTTTGGTTAATTCGATGAAAGAAGATTTGTCACTGAGCTGACTGGCACCGTTTTGCAAATACAAAGCGCCCAACGGGTTTTGTGCCAGATCGCCTTGCGTGGCAATCGTTGCCAAGTTGTCAGTCACTGTTTTTACCAAACCGACTGGCAGATAGACAATGCGGCGCAGCGCACGAGTGAACCAGCGATCGGCATAATCTGTGCCACGAAATGGCGCAGACAAAAATACGGCAGTGTCTACTTGGGGCAATGAGTGAAGCTCAAACCGTTTTCTTAATTCCTTTTCACCAAACGATTCTTTGAGGGCGTCGCGTATTTGCCGCTTTTCACTGTTTGAGAGAATGTCTTGGTCATCCAGTCGGTCTAAGTCTTCAACCAGATTTTCATCGGATAGCATCATACGCGCGATGAGCGCGCCCATACTGTGGCTGACAATCACGCTATTTTTGCTGGCGCGATTTTGTCCCGTTGGGTCTGTTTGCTCGTAAGTTGTGTTGATTAATTGCTGAATCTGATAGCGACTTTCTAAAATAGGCAAATTGGTTGGATAAAATATTTGCCAAACCTGGTAATTGTCGCGCAGTTTGGGATCATTGAGAATATCGTTGGTGAGATTGACCCACGTGGCTGGGCTAGAGGCCAAACCATGCAGCATAATGATGACACGCTTGTCAGGGTCATAAGGTTCGAGCATAAACAGTTTGGGTAGACGAGCATCTGGCTGGCGCGTGATGAGGTTCAGATAGCCCACACTATCCAACTGGTTTTCTGCCAGCCACATTCCATAACCTGCCGAGAAATTAGCGGCTAATGGATAGTTATTGTCCAAAATATTAACAGTTTCAGTGCGATACGGGTTGTATAAGTGGATGTCGAGCTGGCGACTGCTCAGCACGTCCAGTACGCTATCACCACTTGGTTTGATCAAACCAGTCAGCAGTAGATGACCAGTAGGATAAATGCGTGAGCTTGGCTCGCTATCCTTTGTATTGTCACTTTCATTGGCGAAGCGACCCGATAGTGATGATGATAATAATTGGCGAATCGTGGTGGTATAGCGATCATCCAGTGAGGCAACTAAGCTGATACCTAAACCGGGACGTTTGCTAACAGAGTTCAGCCCAGAGAGACGTAGCTCGTAAGTAGAAACTAAGTCAGCAAGCGCAGAGTCTTGCTTATGAGCATTTTGCAAATAGTTGTTTTCATTGGGCAAATAGATGCCGAGGTCATAATCATCTACTTGTACTTTCATGACCTTGACTTGGTCGATCGCTTTACCTTTTAGCGGGGCTCGGTTGGCAATCGCTGCTTGATCGCTACTATTGCGCTTGGTAGAAGGGATGGTTAAGTATTCTACTTTTTTGCCATTCATCAATTTATCTGAGTTTTCGGTCGATCGATAAAGCTGTGTGATGACATCATTGCTGGCAGCGTTATAGATATCTTGGGTCTGAATATCGTTGTCAGTTGGGATGCGGGTTTGCGTGTGAGCACTACTATAACTTTCATCAGCACCCTCAAAATCATGAGTCAGACTGTCATAAAACAAATAGGTATAGCTATATTTAACCGCATCAAACAGTCTGTCCTGATAATTGTTTAAGCAAAGGTCGGTCTCTTCTTGCTGCGTTTTGGCATCGTCGTCGCTCAAAGGCGCATTGGCGTAGTATGGGTCAAGTGGTGGGCGGGCAAGTGCATTGCGGCAGTTTTGTGAGTCAGCAAGCTGGCGCGCTTTTGCGTAGTGCAGTTCTGCAAAAATTGCCAGTGCAGGTCGATAGTGTTTATTTAAAATACTGTCCGTGAGCTGAGTCAAGCACAAATCAAACCGCTGCATACAAGCTTGCTCATCAAGACCTGCTGATAGCAAGGCAGATGCCGTATCGCTGCTTAGTTGATTATCAGTGACGATATTACCGCGCTGTGCTGAGATGGTCTTGGCCGATGCTTGTTTTTCCACCGAGACGACACTACAGGCTGGTAACAGCATTGCCGCTGTCAATAATGCGACTGAGGCGATAGGCCGCATTTTTTTATTGGCTTGCGTTACCGTGTTTTTGCTAGGGCTAGCAGAAGTCATAAGTCAGTCCGGTAAAAAAAGTAGTTATGAGAAAATCAGCAATGGAAGTACTTTTGGTTATAGTAGAGTTTAGCGTAACTTTTGATATTAGACTATTTTATTTGAAAGGTTATAACCAAGCGCTATATATCGAATGACTTCTTCAAGTGATGGTTATAGTGAATTCAGTATAAAAATGATACAGTGGGACTGGGATAAATTTTTCGCAGCCTCTGTCTGCGTAGGCACAGCACGCAAGGAAAATTTAGACCAGTTCCACCTTGATATATAATGTATCTGTTTTATTTAGGATTGACTATATTGTTTTGAGATACACTTAAATTTTTGGTTAAAAAGGGCATTTATTTAGACAAAGAAAAAAGAGGTAAAGTAGAAAAAGATGAGGCTCTGTGCAGGCAGGTTTCTATTAGGCACAAAAAAGCCAGACACAAAAAAGCGCCTTTGCTTTATATTCATAAAAACAAAGGCGCTAGGTATTCTAAGGCTACAAAATTATTTGTTTATCTTTAGCATAGACAAACAGTGCCAATTTAGGCACCTGGTTTGACATTGATATCTGGTGCAGGGATGTCCCAAATGTAGAATTTGCCATCTTCCACCAGTTTGATTTGTTGAGGAATCACGGTGTTGTTAGGGTATTTTTCTTCAAGACGACGTAGGCGCTCTAGGGCGCTGGCACGGCGATCACTGAGTAGATCTGCCTGTGCCAAGCTTTGTTCTGCTTCGGTGTAGCCAAGAGAGACCGCTCGATCTAGATATTTTTGACCTTCTTTAAACCCACCGCCCTCTGATAGCATCATGCCATACAAAAAGTTGGCTTCACCGCTATCTGGCTGGATTTTGAGCGCACGATCAACATACTGCCCGCCGCGTACTGTATAGTCTGATCCCAAGTCCAGATTACGGCCCATACCATTGAGTTTGGCTGCGCGAATTAATACATCATAAGACGCATCTGGTGATTTGGCATAAGGCTCGATCCAATCAGCCAATACTTTGATTTTTTCGCGCGTGTAATGGCGCTGAGTGCGGTTAGGGAAGTTCGGTGGATAGTGACGAGCATTCGGTGAGACGTCTGCGATAAAATCATCAAGCAAGCTTACGTCAAGTTTATCAGTACCTAGGCCTTTTTGTTGTGGGATCAAGACGGTTTTGATAAAGCTCACATCTGAAAGCTGTACTTGTGGCGTTGGAATATTTGAGAGCTGACCACTGCGCAGATCAATACCAGTCGCAGTCATCGGGCCTGGCTTATAGATGCGAGTGGTACCGCTGATCACAGGGGCGTTAGCTGGATTCATCATTTGCGATGCTGGTGGCTGAGCGGCGCTGACAGGTACACGATTTGGTTGAGTACTGTTTGATTGCATCATCTGCGCTGCCTGTGCCGTGCTCAAAGGCGTACGGTTAGGCTGAGTGTTGCTTGACGGCATCATTGGCTGAGTATTAACTGACTGAGCGCTATTAGCAGGCTGAGCGCTATTAGCAGGCGTAGCATCTGTTATGCTTTGAGCTGTGCTGGTCGTTGCACCTGGCCTTGCTAGACGAATCACGCGTTTACTGGAATCTATAGCGCTCGGTACAGCAGGTGCTGATGTAGCAGCAGTGTCAGCTTCTGCAGCATTCACAGGCGCAGAAAGCATCATTGCACAGGCGGCCGCGAGCGCGGTCAAGGTTGCAAGCTTTGGCGACTTGGAAGACGCGCTATTAGAGAGAGTTGCTTTCATAAAAATCATTACCTTATTTAGTCGTTATTTATTTATTAATCGGTTGATAGTCAGGATATATGTTTGCTGCAAAATCGTACAAATTTTTAATACCCTAGCAAATTAAGCTTTGCGCTATCTGTGGTAGGATTGTTACTCGCTTGGGCTGAGCAAATCGAGTATTGCTCGTCATCTCAGACATCAAATTGCTATTTGCCTTTATAAATGATAAGCGGTCGCCTTCATACGGTTGGCCATCCAGCGCATTGTCTGACGTACAGGTGGTGACAACGCAGCGCCGCCACTTGCCAGTGCTAGCTCGCGATGATGTTGCTCTTCGATATCCATTTGTGCCAGTATTTCTCTTGAGCGTTGATCATGTTCGGGTAGTTGATTGATATGATCTTGCAGGTGCTCGCTAACTTGTGCTTCTGTCTCCGCGACAAACCCCAAACTAAACTCATTTGAGATGGCGCCTGCGACTGCACCTAGGCCAAAAGACATCCCATACCAAAGCGGGGTAAACACACTCGCATGGCTACCCAGCTCATTTAAGCGCGTCTCGCACCAGACCAGATGATCGACTTCTTCTTCAGCAGAGTTTTGCATGGCTTGCTTGACGCCACTATCTTTGGCAGCAAATGCTTGTCCATGGTAGAGACCTTGCGCGCACACTTCACCGGTATGGTTGATACGCATCAGCCCTGCGACATGGCGCGCCTCTGTGATAGTCAGTTCAGGAATCTCGTCACTACTCACTGGCAATGGGCGCGTACTGGGGTTTGAGTTTGGCACGACAGCTCGTAATGCTTTGTCGACCCCAAGCAATAGCTGATCGATTTTGGATAAGGGACGCAGGGCCATGGTTCACTCCTGATGGCGTTAAATTCTATCAATAAAATAAGACTAGTGACTGCTCTAGGGTAATAATCCTGTGCACAGCTCTTATGTACATTACTATAACAAACAATCCAAATTATCGGCATCAATATTATTACCTTGATAACCTATCGATTGCTATCGATTGCTATCGTTATTTGAGCTCAATATGGCTCATTTATATAACCACTTCATCATTGGTTTGGATAACCGCCTGTTTGATATGCCTATTTAGCTTAAGGTACAAGAAGATACCAAAAACAATATTGAGCACACCTGTTACCAAAAATAGCTGCGGTAGACTTAGCCCTAATGCATTTAAGATGACAATCGCAAAAATCGCTGATGTGACCATAAATATCGCATTGAATATGTTGTTGGCACCCACGATACGCGCGCGATGGCTCTTCGGCGCATAGGCCTGCATTGAGGCATATAAAGGCACAATATATAAACCGCCACTGAATCCCAATAAGAACAAATCAGCAAAAACGCGCCAGCTCCCACTGACACCGAATAAATCACTGATGCCAAGCAATGTGTCATTATTCACATTTATGTTTAGGCTTGAAAGTGAAACGTACAAATCAATAGCAAAGATACTCAATCCAGCAATACCAAAAGGCAATAGGCGCAGGCTGACTTGGTTTTTGGTCAATGATTTGCATAGGAGCGAACCTATCGATACCCCTACTGAAAATAGCGTCAATAGAAAAATCACCACCGACTCATCACCGTGCAAAATGACTTTGCTGAACTCTGGCACTTGAGTCAAAAACGTCGCCCCATAGAACCAAAACCAGCTGTTGCCAAGAATGACAAAAAACAAGAATGGCAGAGAGTAGAGATAGCGTACCGTAGACAAGCTGATGGTAACGATATTCCAGTTAATCTTAAGATCAGGCTGCATGGCTGGCATGTTAGGGATATAGCGCGCTGCCAGATAACCCAGCACAGCAACGACCAATACGGTAGCGCTAATCCAATATAAGGAGTGTGACAGCTGAGTTAAGATGCCAGCGACAATCATACCAACAAGAATGGCTAGAGAAGTGCCCATTTGAAACAGACCGTTGGCACCGACCAGCTCATCTTCTTTCATCGCCTGTGGTAGATAAGCGTACTTAATTGGGCCAAAAAAGGTCGAATGCGTGCCCATCAAAAACAACGCGACAAATAAAAGGGTGTACCATTCAAAAACAAAACCAACCGCAGCGATTGCCATGATGACCAGCTCAAGCACTTTGATAAACTGCGTGAGCTTGGATTTTTCATACTTATCAGCGATTTGTCCTGCCAATGCCGAAAACAAAAAGTAGGGCAATATGAATAACATCGCGGCCAAATTATTTAAAATACTGACTTCCACACCCAATTGACTGGCAGCGGTATAAGTCAGAACCAGTATAAGTGCTTGTTTAAAGATATTGTCATTAAACGCACCCAAAAACTGAGTGAAAAACATGGCGCTAAAACGGCGGCGCTTAAATAGCTGAAACTGATTGGACATGAATGTTCCTACAGATGAGAAGCGGCTGATAAAGTAAGAAGAGGCGCTGAACGCAGCTTATAATGCGATAGCAATTATCAATATTATCAAAAACTTATCGAAATACAGCATAGGTTTTATCAATATTAAGCCGTATAATAGCAAGGCTTAGGTAAAAATACATGAAACCTGCGCTATGATTTCATAATTAACTAAGTTATGATTTGTAAATTTTATATGGTTGCATTAAAAGGTGCGAGCGACGGTAAAGGTGAAGGCTTGCTATCAATCAAGACTGTTTGTATGGTGTCACCCATCGAGTGCTGAATAATATGCACCAGAGACTTCCATCATGACAAGCAACGTAGTAAACCATTAATTTCAGCCCACTGCTATAAGTTTATTCACCGGTCAGACTTGGCGATAATCAATCGTTAATAATAGTATGCCGCGTGAAGGGATAGGACGTAAACATGACCCAGCCGCCTTCAACTCGAGCACGCAACATATTAATGAGGCAGCGTGACAGCGTGAGTATTCAGAACGATATCAGCATCCAAAGCACTCATGTCGGTACTCCCCGTATTCATTTTAAGCGCTCAGCGCTCTGTACCGCGCTAGCTACTAGTCTAGTTAGTGTCGCACCTGCGGCATTGGCTGAGACAATCAACACAAATATCACCAATGCATCGACCAGTAATCAAGTCGCTAAGACTCAATCAGCTAACAATCAAACAGCCAATAATACATCAGGCGCACTATCAGACGATGATACCCAGCTCGATGCTGCCCTAGATGCACTACGTCTAAAAAAAGCAGTGGAGCAAGGCATTATTGATCAGTCGGTCTTGGACGACTATAGCGAACAAACACTAGGTATCAAAAAATCAGGCGCTAACTCGTCATCTTCTCAGAATGACAGTGCCCGAAATAATAATCACAATAGTGGCCTGCAAGATTCAAATCGTTTCGACGAGGATATGTACGTAGAAGGCATGCAGGCAGATCTATCTAATGATGATTTGTTGCAGCAAGCAACAGCGATACAGCAGCAAGGCTATCAGATGATGACGCCTGAGCAGATTGATCGTGAGCTGGCGGCGCTCGATTTACAAAACACCCAAGATATCGACAGCATTAACAACGACAGTGCCTTTGATGCGCCAATTGCCACATTGAACGACACAGCGCCGCCCATCGGCTTAGATGTTGACTTAGATGCGACCAACTTGCCTATGCCTAGCAATCTTGACACACTGGGTAGAAGTGAGGCCGCAGCAGAACAGGCAGCCACAGCTGAAATTATGTCACGTCCCATTAACGTGAGTGACTCTGTCAGCAGTGGCAATGTCAATGCGGCAAATGGCATTAATGATGAGATAATAGCAGGTAATAGCGATATAACTGATGGCGGTAACATGCCCTCAGATGTGATTGATCCTGAAGACTACCTACCGGATTATCAGAATGATACTCAGGCCGTCAATCAAAGCATCGAGCAAGCTGACCAGTCAAAACCACTTGCACGTAATAAAAGCAACATTGTCAAGCGTCTCTATAATCGCTTTTTCAATGGTGGTGTGATGGCGTTACCAAGTGTGGAGACCACAGTTTATATACAACAAGCTGGCGCCGAAGATACGGCAAATGGTCAACCAAAACTCATCAAAGCTGACGACGATATTCAGCCAATGAAGAATATTAAAGCGGCCCTTGATGATACGACAGTACAGTCGGTCATTGATTTTACCGCAGCGCTACCACGTTTGCGTCAAACGGCATTGGATGCTGCCAAAGCAGTGGGTTACTATGATGTGACTCTCAGCCTGCGTCAGCCTACGCGTGATACGATCAATGTGGTGATCGAAGAGCTGGGCGAGCCTGTTATTGTAGACAGCCGTATCGTTGATATCCGCGGTGAGGGCGGTGAGCAAGCAGAGTTTGTCGCGCTTGAAAAAGAATTACCGCCGCAAGAAGGGGATATTTTTAACCACCGTGTCTACAAGAGTAGTAAAGCGGCGCTTGAGTCTTTGAGTAATACCTATGGGTATTTTGATCAGTATTGGTTAAACAAATCTGTCGATATTATCTTACCAGACAACAAAGCGGACATGTCTTTGGTCTACAACACAGGCGACCGCTACGAGTTTGATGATGTTGTTTTCTTTACCTATGACAAAGAAACCAACACGCTGACACAAGACCCTGACAAACTCCCAGTAGAATTGTCGTTATTGCAGCAGTTGTATGAGTTTGCGCCGGGTGACCCATTCTATCGTCCATCAGTGACAAAGTTTAGTAATGACTTATCAGCGACTCGCTATTTCAACGCTGTCAACGTTGAATCGATATTACCGCCAGATGACCGGAGTGAGGCCAGTACATTGGCATTTGATAATGCACCTACCAATAGCAATGCTATATTGGATGAGGATGTTGATAAGGATGGCATCTCAGATATGACTGGAGATAATGCTACTCTAGCAGCATCCAATAATCGTTTGGCTAGTACAGAAGATACGGGTAGTAGTACTGGCGTAGAGCGTGAAAGTGCGCTTAGCAATGGTAGTGGCGAGACGGTCAATGAAGCTGATATTGCTGCTATCGAGTTTGAGGTTGATGAAGAAACGCTTGATAAGCTACAAGCGGTTAAGCAAAAAGCAGAGCGTCTAAGCCGCCTGCCGGATGACCGCGTGCTGGATGAAAAAGACCAAGAAGCGGATAACTTATTAGGCAAAATCAGTGACTCTATCAGTAATGTGGCCCAAAAAATATTCCCTGATGATGCAGACTTCACCGTTGATGAGGATTTCGTACCGCCAACGCTCGCAGGACGTAAAACACCGCAAGACGTTGCCACAAGCAAAAAAGTACCGTTGTATGTCTTTGTATACGCTGATAAGCCGCGTGATGCTCAGGTTGGTTTGGGTTACGGTACTGACACAGGCGTGCGAGCAACCGCCAAGATCGATTATAATTTGCTTAACCGTCAGGGCTATCAAGCAGGCGCAGAAACCGAAGTGTCCAGAATCAGCAAAAACGTCGCTGTCTATGCGAGCCGCCCTTGGAATCATCCACTCAATGATAAATTAGATGGGCGTCTTACTTATGAAGAAGAAGTCATTGACCAAGGCAAAGGTAACTTTGATTTATCTACCACCACTTTAAAAGCGGCTTTGGCACGTAATATTCGCCGTGATAGTGGTTGGAATCGTAGCTACTCTATGCGTTATCGTTTAGATGAGCTAGAGACTGGCGTTGACGGCGCTGCGCGGGATGATTTACCTATCCGCTTTACCTCGTCAAACCCCAAGCAGCAAGCATTGCTGTTTGGCTATGGCATGAATAAAACCGACACGGATAGTGCGACTAATCCAACGCGCGGTATGCGTCAGTATTATTCGATTGAAGCAGGTGCTGACAAAGCGCTGAGTGATACTGATTTGGCCATCGTGCGTGCTGGTGTTAGCGGTATTTATAGCTTTGGCGATGACAAAAAACATCAAGTGCTTGGTAGTTTGAATGGTGGTTATATTTGGGCAGATGATTTCTATGATGTGCCTTATAAATTGCGCTTTTTCGCAGGTGGCGACCAAAGCATCCGTGGCTATGACTACGAGAGCTTATCGCCACTAAACGATAAAGGCTATCTGACAGGCGGGCAAGTACTAGCGGTTGGTAGTGCAGAGTATAACTATGAGTTCAAACCGGGCTTTCGCGGTGCATTCTTTACCGATGTTGGTAATGCGTACGACAAAGACTTTGATGCTGAAACCAAAGTTGGCGTCGGCGTCGGTGTGCGCTGGGCCTCTCCTGTTGGGATGGTGCGTGTCGATGTCGCCGCAGGGGTGACAGAAGACAATATTCCTGTGCGATTACATTTCTTTATTGGCTCGCCGTTGTAAAAGCTTACTTCCTACATATGAACACAGATCGCTTGAACCGTTTTATTCATTACTTATCGTACCGATTGCTGGTCATCACTTTTTAACGTAGTTGAGTGTCATGCAGACAAAAAATACCCCGCCTAACAATGCACCAGATGAAGACCCAGCACAGCGCGATGCTCGTGCCGTTAGGCGCTGGTATCCGCTATCATTTTTACTCAAGCTGCTGGTGCTGGTCATTATCGTACTAGCGATTATGTTTGCGATATTTTTTTATGCAGCAGGTACTGATGCGGGTACTAAATTCATTTTAGAAAAAATCAGTGCTGAGACGGGTATCGGTTTCAAATATGGGCGCGGTAATTTGCGTGATGGTATTTGGGTGACAGATATCGATATTGAAGCCACTGAAGACCTTGAGGTATTAGTAGACAAAGCTTATGTCAAGATAGGCTGGCGTGCGATATTTGCAAAAGAAGTACACCTGAGTGATGCCGATATACAGACCATCGAAATTCTCAATAAGAAACCACCGACTGGCGAGCCGTTTGATTATAAGACGCTAAAGCTACCAGTCAATCTACGTTTTGATCACGCAAAAGTCAATAAAATTATTTATAAGCAAGTGACCAAAGAGCCTATTGTTATCAACAATACTACGGCTCGCGATCTGACATGGGTTGGCAGCACTGTGACGGTCGGTCGCGGCAGCTTGCAATATGCTGATATTGTAAAAGTCAGTGCCTTACAAGGTGAGGCAGATTTACAAGGCGACTACCCACTGGATCTGAGCGCGATTGTAGAGGTGAGTGCACTTGAAAAAGCTTATATCGATCCATTGAATATCACGGCAACTGGTACGCTAAAACGTACGGTTGGGCAGGTGCGTAGCCGCTATAACGACAGCGACGTTAGCGGCGATTTTGTGGTTCAAGGCCTAGATGCAGGCGCACCGTTTCAGGCAAAACTGAAGTGGGATGATATTTTAGTCCCTTATGCAGATGACCAAAATATTCATCTAAAAAGTGGTATGGCGACTGCATCAGGGGTTATCTCTGAGATACAACTGCGCATCAACACAGAATTGACTGCCAAAGACATTCCATCCGGTCATTATCAAGGGCGCGGCGTCATTGCAGGCAGTCAATTGCGTATTGACCGCTTAGAAGCCGACGTTCCCTCTGGACGTTTGCTGCTTCAGGGCATCTTAGGCTGGAAAGAGAGCTTTAATGCGACAGTGCGTGCGGCTGGTAGTAACTTTGACATTCGACGTGCGATTCCTGATGAGTATGCTGATTTTAAAGCGTATGCTCCGCAAACGCTCAATGGTAGATTATCGTTACGCTATCAGCAGCAAAACAGTACAGGTAATACAGAGATTGATGTAGACCTACGTCAGCGTGACGGCGAATATGTCAACGCCAACCTAGTGCGCGGCAAGACGTCTGCTAAATCTCAACAGACAGCGCCTTGGTATATTGATGCAAGATGGCAAAACTTGACCCGCCGTGATGTGCCTAATATTGGTAACATCAATAGCCCGCGTGGTCAGGCCGATGTGATCGTCCGTGGCTCCAATGTCTCAGTAGATGCCAATGCAGTGATCAATGAGCTCAATGCGGCGCCCAAAGGCAACTATGATGTGCGCTTGCGTAAAGCAGGTGACGTCATTGATATCAACCGCCTCAATTATGATGGCATCGTAGGCGACCTATCAGGAACTGGGCAGATTCGGCTAGCAAATAAAAACCGCCCACTGACATGGCAGATTGATGCAGCGACCAAAGGTTTATTGCCTAAAGAGTACCGTAGTGACTTACCACTTGAGCGCCTGACGGGCCGCCTAAGTGCTCGTGGTCGCCTGTTAAATATCACCAAAAACGGCGTTAGCGGTCAACGTCACATCATCACGGTTAATAGTACAGACCTGCAAGCACAACTGGATGCCACGCAAAACGGTCGCGCAATCGGTATAACAGGTAGCGGTGATGCCAGTGTCGATATCGTGGGTGGTGAGTTGTCCGTATTTGATGCACGTTTTGATGGTCAGATCGATACAGCGGATGTACCAAAAGGTCGTCTATCAATCGACGCAGCGGGTACGCCAAAATTAATTAGTATCCGTAAATTGAATTATGATGGCGAAGCTGGTGCGGTGAATGCCAAAGGTGTCATTGACTTGCGTCGTAATATTGGCTGGACGGTCGATGGACGTTTCGATCAGTTTAATTTAGGGTATTTTTTGCCAAATAATTCAGCAATCATCACAGGTGATCTAAAAACCAGTGGCGAGTGGCAGGCTGCGCCTAAAAACAGCCCAAATACCGCAGGTAAATTACAGCGTTTTGCTGTGAATTTCGATGGGGTTTTGGATGCCGAGCAGTTACCAGCAGGTAAGCTGAATATTAACGCGAGCGGCGATAGTCAGCTGATCCGTATCAACCGTCTGCGGCATGTGGGCGCGGCAGGTAGTATTGATGCCAAAGGAGAGGTTGATGTGCGTCAAGGCATTGCATGGGACATTAGTGCCGTGATGGATCGCTTCAATATCGGATATTTCTTAAAGGATACACCAAGCCTTATCACGGGTAACATCGATACAGATGGACGTTGGGGCGATACGCAGCAAACAATCAATATCAGACAAGTCAATCTGAGCGGTATGCTGAAAGGCCAGCCACTTAGTGCTAAAGGCAGCTTGGCTGCAAAACTGCGCTTGCCAAAAGACTTAGCCAGCTATTTCAAACGTCTACAAACACAAGATGCCCAAGCACAGTATAAGCAAGTGAATGCATTGATCGATAGTTTAAACGCTGACAACTTGATACTACGCTGGGGTGACAACTATGTCACTGCTAATGGCAATGCCAAACAGCTACAGACCAAAATCAATATCATAAGCCTAGATCAACTGTCAGATAAGCTTGCTGGTAAAGTCACTGGTGGAGCGACTTTGTCTCAACCAGTAGGTCAGGCACTACCGACGATCTATATCGACTTGGTGGGTGAGCGAATTGCACTACCGGGCTTTATTTTGCGTCAAGGTCGTATACGTGGCAAGCTGGTTAATCTAGCCAATAGTCCAAGCCAGCTTATCGTCAGCGCTGAAGGTCTGGATGCTGCGGGACAAAGCTTCGATAGTGTAAAAGCCTCCTTTAATGGGACTGAGCAATCTCATATCGTTGATCTAAATGTAGCCAATCAGCAGCTTGATGTTGGCGCTAGGCTTAAAGGTGGGTTTGATCGCGACAAGCTTCGTTGGTCAGGAGTCATCGGTAAAGGCCGCGTTAAATCCAGATACGCTACCTTAAATCAATTACAGCCAGCACAGCTGATTGTGAATTTGCCCAATAATCAACAGGGCAATAATACAGATCTCAAAGTACAGTTGGCTGCACATTGTTGGCAAGCCACGGACCAAACGGGCAAGCTATGCTTACGCAAGAACTTAGTGGCTTCTCCAGCCAGTGGTGAAGTCGATGTGGCATTGCAGAATTTAGATACGTCATTATTTTCAGTATTTTTACCAAAGGATATTGATTGGCACGGCAAGATTAATGGTAAAGCCATTGTCGGTTGGCAACGTGGTCGTCCGCCAACTATTAACACGACACTATATTCAGACAATGGCAAAATTGGCTTGATTCAAGACGGGGATAGCACGCCTGTGACACTGCCTTATAAGCGTGTTTCACTAATCGCCTTGTCGGTGCCAGAAGGTATCAAGCTGCGTACCGACATCAATACGGGTCGCGGTGCTCGCGGTTATGCTGAAGTCGTTGTTGATCCTTACAAAACACCGAAACCCATCTCTGGTGCACTCGTGTTAAATGAGCTTGATTTGGCGATATTTAAGCCTTTCTTCCCAGGTATGAGAGTACTAAAAGGCAACGTTACAATGGCAGGAGGACTGGGCGGTACGCTAGATAAGCCGCAGTTCTATGGTGATGTGAAACTCTCTGATGGCCGTATCGCTATGCTGGATTTGCCAGTGAATCTGACCAATGTCAACACACAGGCCAAAATTCGCGGTACGCAGGCGACCATTGATGGTACGTTCAAAAGCGGTACAGGAACAGGCACACTGACCGGCACGGTCAATTGGCAGCAAAAGCTACAAGCCAAATTGAGTATTGTTGGTGAAGGGCTCGTGATTACGCAGCCGCCACTACTCGTGGCTGAGATCAATCCTGATATTGACATTATTGTACGTCCAGGCGATCGCTATGTGGATATTAAAGGCGCTATCAGCGTGCTAACCGCTACCATTCGTCCACCAGAAGCCAGCGAAGATATTGTGACTCAATCTGAAGATGTGGTTGTGTTGGATCGGCGTTTGATTGGTAACATCGATGAGGTATTGGCAATATCAAAACCTTGGTCTATCAATGCTGATATTGGCGTTGATTTGGGTGATGACATCAATTTCCGTGGTTTTGGTGCTGTTATTCCATTGGCTGGTGCGATTAACATCAACCAAAATGGCACGGGTATCATGCGTGCCAAAGGCGTTGTTCAAGTATCACGTCGTACCAATATCAATGCTTTTGGTCAAAGCCTAGAGCTAAATTATGGTCAAGTACGCTTTAATGGCGATGTCATGAAGCCCAACTTGAGTATTGAAGCGGCAAAAACCATTGATGGTAAAACAGTGGGTCTGCGTGTGAAAGGTACGACTGAAAGTCCAAATATCATCGTCTTTAATAATGCAGGATTGACCCAGCAGCAAGCGATGAATGCGCTGGTGACAGGGCGAATCGATAACAAGAGCGCCACTCAAATCAGTGAGCAAGGGTTCAAATCACAAGTGACCAATAACCTAGCCGCTGCTGGACTGAGCTTTGGTCTGAGTGGTACGCGCAGTCTGACCAATCAAATCGGACAGGCCTTTGGTTTACAGAGTTTGACCGTTGATGCATCGGGTAGCAGCGAAGATACCAATGTCAATGTCACCGGTTACGTGACCCCTGACTTGTATATCCGCTACGGCGTGGGTGTCTTTAATGCTCAAAATAGCTTATCTGTTCGCTATCAATTGACTCGTCGTATTTACGTAGAAGCCAGCTCGGCTGCTGAAAATGCGGTAGACGTGGTCTATAGTTGGCAATTCTAACGCTCTTACTTGACCGAGTGGGTATCTGATTAGCTTTATGGATTGTATGCATTGAGACGGATTCTTATAATTATTGCTTTACAAAAAAAACGCCTCGTAATGAAGGCGTTTTTTTTGTAAAAAATGTAGTCTACTCATACAGTTATTTGGTCAGAATCAACCGATTGTTGCGAGTGAGGCGTAAGCGATACTCTTCGCCTTGATGCTCGATACGTACTTCTTTGGTCAGGGCAAATAGATGCTGCGACTGTAGCGTTGGCAGACGGTTTTCACGGCAGTTTAGATAACGAGAGATAACCATACTCATGGTAAATTCCTTTTGATAAGAAGTGGCTTAATAAATTAGCTATGTTCTAATGAACCTTAACGATAATCATTATCATTTAGATTGAATGAATTTGCAAGGTAATTGATAAAATAAAATGCAGTTATTGTGTAAATTTATCTAAGGCTACTGTCACAAAGTGAGAATAGGGGGCTTTCTCCTTGTAGAAACACAGAATTTATAAGATGTATAAAAACGATAGGGACCATAAAGACAGTCGCCACGTTGTTATAGCTGCCAAGTTATATACGCAGAATCAGGCGATTAAAAAGTCATAATGAAGAGAGAAGTGAAAGGTAGAGTTATGCCAAATGAGATGAGTGGCCAATCAAAAACGAAAAACATCACCCCCGTCAATGTTGCAGTTGCCGTTATTTATTATAAAACCAAGTATTTGCTTGGGTTCCGAGATGCAGCTCAGCATCAAGGCAATCGCTATGAATTTGTAGGCGGCAAAATAGAGGCTGATGAGTCAGCAGAGCAGGCATTGATTCGGGAGGTTGCTGAAGAAACAGGGATCGATATTCATCAAAATATGATGGTGAAGCTTGGGCGTTTGCATCACGACTATGGTGACAAGCAGGTGAGCTTGCAGGTTTATCAGGTTGAACTGACCGCACAGCAGTATGAACAGCACAAGCATTGTGAGTATGGATTAGAAGGCCAAGCAATGACGTGGGTTGAAAAATCTAAGCTACTAGCAGGAGAGTATCATCTGCCCGCTGCCAATAAAACTATTTTGGAGTGGCTAAAGCTTCCTACAAAAATAGCGATTACGTATCCACTTGCGCATTTTTCTGCCCAGCCAAATTCAGCAGCAGCATGGGTGCACTATCATCGAGAACAGTTGGCAACAGAGTCTTGGGTTTATATCCGACTAAAAGCATCTGAGTTAGAATATATTGCCCAGCAGCTAATGGATGTGCGTCCAGATATTCTAGCGATTTTGCCGTACGACAACGACTGTCAGCGCTCCAAGACGACAAGTACCGATGCAATGGTAGAGGCAAAAACGACTGGTTCGATTGTCGCTAGACACCTGACGCATTCGGTATTAATGGCATGGTTCAATGGTACTCAAGATATTACAGAGTCTGAGCAATTGGCCCACATCTCGAGTGAGCATCCACTAATAGTCAGCTGTCATGATATTGCCAGCATTCGTGCCGCTAATAAACTTGCGAGTATGCGCATACAGCAGCAGTTGTCGCCAGTGATTGGCGCTTTTTTGTCTCCTGTACTTACAACTCAGACGCATCCTGAGACGGTGCCACTTGGCTGGGAGGCGTGGTCGGCTTTGGCACAGTTAGCTGACATGCCAGTCATTGGTCTGGGAGGTTTGGCTCCTAGTATGATAGATCAAGCATTGGCGCACGGCGGTGTCAGTGTCGCAGGCATTCGTCAGTTCCACGAATGAAAAACTAGAAAATGAGTGCTCATTAAGCAGCAATATCATTCACTTGACTATGTTTGCTTATTAAGATAGGTAAGTATAAATAACTGATTTTTAAGTTATTTATCCAGTCAGTAACTATGTGATTATGATGTGTGTGTACTAACGCATAAACCCATCGTTATTTACAAACCGTTGCGTTTCCCTACATTGCACTACTGTTTTAATAGTCCAGCTGCCCTTAATATATATTCCATATCTACAACGCATTGATTCTGGTTTTTATCAGTAAACTAAATATTAACGCATCTATCAAAACTTATAATAAAAAAGAGCGTTTGTAGCAGTAGAGTTTGGGTCGATAATTAATTCTGAAACTCAGGCTCATTATAAAATCAATTCGGATAAATGATGCAGATAAGGTATTTTAACAGTCACTATTAATAACGGTATCCCTATGAAAACCAATAAGTTACCTGATTCAGCATGGACTGACTCACAGGCAGCTGGTTCTCAATCTCAGCAGACTATACAGTCAAACAGCTATAACAATGGTCGTCATGCGCAACAAACAATAAATGCCAGTAATGATGCAAACTATAGCCATAAAAAACTGAGCAATGAAAACCTGAACGGCGAATATTCGCACCATCTGGCAGACGACATGTCTTCACAAGACAGCTATTTTGGATACAAAAGCGCCGACAAAAGCCTTACTAAGGTCAAAGAGTCCGCTATGAGTAACAGTAAAAACAGTCAACATCTGAAAAATAATGATAAAGAACAATTCAACATTGCTAATGGATACAAGCGATCAGCAACGTTGAATAAAGACGAGCCGCTAATCTCTGAGCTTGTAGATGACCAAGCAAGTAATTTGCAAGACAGCACCAAGCAAATCCTTGATACTTCATCAACCACTATCAACTCGTCATACAAAGACATACCGGAGCGTATATTTATGAATGGACTTATCAAGCATACAGGCATTGCGTTAGCGATCATCATACCGCTAGCGGCATTTTCAGCCTATGCTGCAACGCCGCCCATTAATATGGCTACTACCAGTAATATGCAAGATAATGTGATGAGCGAGAAGATTACGACCGATATGCTATCAGTTAAGCCAAACGATATTATCTATAAGCCTGCAAGCACACCAACGACAGTGGATAGTGTCGATCTCAATGAATACGCTGGGACATGGTATGAGATTGGACGTCTACCGATGTATTTCCAGCGTAAATGTGCAGGCGATGTCACGGCAAACTATACGCAAAAGACCGATGGGTCAGGCATGGTCGTCACTAACAAATGCGTGAGCGAGGATGGTTTAGGTATTACGGCAGAAGGTTTGGCTAAGCCAGTCGATGAAAGTGGTAGCAAACTAAAAGTGACGTTTTTACCGAATTGGATTCGCTGGATCCCAGTCGGTCGTGCTGATTATTGGGTACTAGCACGTGATGCAGATTATAAAACTGCGCTAGTAGGGACACCTAATAAAAAATACTTATGGCTTCTAGCACGGTCGCCGAATATCAGTCAGGAAACGTATACTAAATATCGTCAGGTTGCTCAGCAGCAAGGATATGATTTGAAAGAGTTTACATTGACGTCGCAGAGCAATCAAACAGTGAATCTAGCACCATAATAGATATAATGAAAATTATTGCTTCAATTAATTAAGCGCTATGGCAATTATCATGTAAACGACGTCCTAATAAGGCAGCATATATGGCTGCCTTTATTTTTATACTTGTTTATATATGAGTTTGTATATAACGACAAAACCTATTATGCACACTAGCTAATCGGTTATTACTGGCAAAATGAGGCATTTTAGGCTAAAATCTAGGCGATTTGAATACTCTGACGTCAAGAACTGATATTGATAGTGGTTGATTATCCTATTACAGTCACCACCTAGAGCATACACGACCTATCTTATTTATATCTCTTCATATTTTATCGATCATACATTACTGACCATAAGGATGTTTCTCGTGAGCAACGCTGATACCTTACGCCAATTACATCAAGACCACTTAAAAAACTACAACAATCAAGAGCAACAAGCCATTGAGCTTATGGGGCTATTGAGCAAGCTCTATAATGAGCAAGACGTACAAGTGACTTTGTTTGGCGAAACGCTAGACGCTACTTCAGTTGGTCAAATACTTGGACTACATCAAAAAGCAGCATTGCGCGACAACGATGCCAACGCTATCGATATCGCTGATACTCTAGCGATGGTAAAAGTTATCTCAGAAAACACTGATATCCAAGCTACTCGTATTGATGTTGGTCAATTGATTGCTAATGATACCGATGTACAAGCCGCTCTACAGTCTATCAACAACGCTGGTGCCGTGAATGGCGCAACAGACGTCGTACTATATGGCTTTGGTCGTATCGGTCGTATCTTGACCCGTCTGTTATTGTCACAAGCGTCAAGCGCAAAAGGTTTGCAGCTAAAGGCAATCGTCGTACGTCCAGCCGCTGCTGGTGACTTGGCTAAGCGTATCTCATTGCTTGAGCGCGACTCAATTCATGGTAGATTCTTAGGTGGCATCAGTATCGATGAAGACAATAACGGCATGATCGTTAATGGTCGTTTCGTACAAGTCATCTATGCCAAAGACCCAAGCGAAATCGATTATACTGCTTATGGTATTAACAATGCGCTAGTTATCGATAACACCGGTATTTGGAAAGACGAAGCGGGCCTTGGTAAGCACCTACAGTCTACTGGCGTGAAAAAAGTACTCCTAACAGCACCTGCTGGTGGCGATATCAAAAACGTCGTTTATGGTGTGAATAACGACACCGTTGGTGATGACACAATCGTGAGTGCTGCGAGCTGTACGACCAATGCGATTACACCGACGTTAAATGTACTAAACGATGAGTACGGTATCGTAAATGGTCATGTAGAGACTATTCACTCATTTACCAATGATCAGAACTTGGTTGATAACTATCACAAAGCAGACCGTCGTGGTCGTAGTGCGGTGATGAACATGGTTATCACCAGTACTGGTGCTGCAAAAGCAGTGGGCAAAGCATTACCAGAATTGAACGGTAAGCTGACGGGTAATGCTATCCGTGTACCGACACCAAATGTCAGCCTAGCAATCTTGAACTTGAATCTAAAGACCGCACCAGCAAGCGCTGATGCGTTGAATGAGTTCTTGCGTAAGATTGCTAACAGCAGCACGTGGCAGTCGCAAATTGCTTATACCGATTCTACAGAAGCCGTATCTACTGACTTTGTTGGTACGACCCATGTTGGTATCGTTGATGCCCAAGCGACTATTTTGACTGACAACCAAGCTATTGTTTATGTTTGGTATGATAATGAAGTCGGTTATAGTACTCAGGTATTGCGTTTGGCGACGCAGATGGCAGGAATCAGCTACGCTCAGATTCCAGCATAGATTACTAAATACAGTAGCGCAATAACGTTATACTAAGCCTCTCAAAGCATGGTCACTTTAAAGATTATGCTGCAATAGACTCTACTTTGCATAGCTTGGTATCACTTTAACTGTCATACTTAAACACCCGATAGTCCGATTGATTATCGGGTGTTATTGTCATAATGGGCATGACGTAACATAGCTTCTATAGATTGCTCATTTTGTCAGAACGATATAGCAAAACCTCAAAATACAACCGCTGGTTGTCACCAGTCATAGACTGGATTGTGAATTAAGGAACGTAAGATGCGATTTATTGATGAAGCCGTCGTAACGGTAAAAGCAGGTGACGGTGGTAACGGAATCGCCAGTTTTCGCCGAGAAAAATATGTCCCACGTGGTGGACCGGATGGTGGCGATGGTGGCAAGGGCGGAGATATTTATGTCATTGCAGAGGACAACACCAACACTCTAGTTGACTATCGCTATACGCGTCGTCATGATGCCATGCGCGCTGAAAACGGTCATAGCAGAAACTGCTCAGGCAAAGGATCAGATGATTTGTATTTACCAGTACCAGTTGGTACAACGGTCGTGGATACCGAAACTGATGAAGTACTCGGTGATTTGATTGAAATTGGCCAGACGCTATTGGTCGCTAAAGGTGGTGACGGTGGTCTGGGTAATACCCATTTCAAAAGCTCAACCAACCAAGCACCGCGTAAAGCCACGTCTGGTTTTGAGGGTGAGTTAAAAGTTCTTAAGTTTGAGCTAAAAGTTGTGGCTGATGTTGGCTTGATTGGTTTGCCTAACGCGGGTAAGTCGACCTTTATCCGTCAAGTCTCTGCTGCTAGACCAAAAGTGGCTGATTATCCGTTTACCACGCTAGTACCAAACTTGGGTGTGGTCGATATTGGTCGTCATCGTTCGTTCGTGATGGCAGATATCCCTGGTCTTATTGAAGGCGCATCAGAAGGCGCAGGACTTGGTATTCGCTTCTTAAAACATGTTGCGCGTACGCGTCGTCTGTTACACTTAGTCGATGTCAAGCCTGTTGATGGTAGCGACCCGGTCGAGAACGCCCGCGTTATCCTAAATGAGCTTGAGCGTTTTTCACCTGAATTGGCCAACTTACCACAAATTTTGGTATTGAACAAAATCGATCAGGTCAATGATGAAGACTTGAACGCGCTTTGTACACATATCGTGGCAGAGCTTGGTTGGACAGGTATGGTTTTCCGTACAGCAACCCTGACTGGTGAAGGTGTTGATGCAGTAAAATATCATTTAATGAATGATATTGAACTTGAGCGCGAGCGTGAAATAGAAGATCCTATATTCGCTGAAGCACAAAAAGAACGTTTTGAGCGTTTAGAAGCCGAAGTGCGTCTAAACACTGAAGCACAGCGTGAAGCATATCGTGCAGCTCGTAAAGCCGCGCGTGAAGGCTTAGATTTGTCCGATTTGGATGACGACGACGATGGTGTTGAGGTAATGTACGTTCCTTAAGCTAGTATGCTTAAGCGGTTATACTTGAATTGTGAATTTAATCCCTACAATCAATTGATATGAAAAAAAGGAGTTTATATGGCAGATGACATAGCAAACACGACCGAAGAAGCAAGATTTGTTAAACAATCTCGCAACTTTGATATTCAGCGCGTTATTGTCAAGATTGGCTCATCATTATTGACAAATAATGGTCGAGGGTTGGATCGTACTGCCATATATGAGTGGGCAAAGCAGATTGCTAAGCTGCACAAAAAAGGTGTTGAAGTGCTGCTGGTATCGTCAGGTGCCGTTGCTGAAGGTGTGGTACGTATGGACCTTGAGGAACGCCCTAAAAAACTGGCAGCATTACAAGCCTGCGCTTCTATTGGCCAAATGGGACTGATTGAAACATGGTGGTCAGCACTTATTCAGCATGGAATTCAAAGCTCACAGCTCTTATTGACTCATGATGACTTGTCCAATCGTAGCCGTTATCTCAATACCACAGGCGCGCTCACGCAACTATTAGAATGGCGTGTGCTACCGGTCATTAACGAAAATGATACCATTACCATTGATGAGATTAAATTTGGCGATAATGACACGTTGGGTGCGATGGCAGCCGCGATGGTTAATGCAGATTTGTACATCATCTTAACCGATCAAGAAGGCGTGTTCACTGATAACCCACGTGACAATCCTGATGCCAAGATGATTCGTCAAGAACGTGCCATGGCCGATTATTTATTTGATATTGCAGGTGACGGTGGTAAGCTTGGACGCGGTGGTATGTTAACCAAAATTCGTGCTGGTCGTCTTGCAGCAATGGGTGGTTGTCCAACCGTTATTGTGAGCGGTGCTATCGATGATGTGATCACTCGTGTTGTCTCAGGTGAGGCAGTCGGTACATTATTGACCACCAACGAAGAAGATAAAATCATCGCTCGGAAACAATGGCTTGCCGCGCATTTGCGTATGTCAGGTAGCTTGGTCGTTGATGCAGGTGCCGCAAAAGCATTGACTGAGCATAACAGAAGCTTACTGCCAGTAGGCGTTGTAGAAGTTCGTGGCGGCTTTGATGAAGGTGATGTGGTAGAAATTGTTCATCAAGACACTGGCGAGCGTATAGCCGTTGGGCAAGTAAACTTCTCATCGCATGAGGCGCACCGTGTTGCCCGTGAGCGTACAGAGAAGTTTGACAAAATCTTTGGTAGTAACGAAGACCGTGTGGTGATGGTGCATCGTGACAATCTTGCGATAACTGTATAACGTATTCATGATATAGCACGGCTGTTTTTTATAGCTTATAAATATTTATTGTTATTTTATTCAACCTATTTTATCCAGCACAGTATCTATTTATAAATATGGATACTATGTTGTTTTGGAGATTTGTACATGAGTGCTTCAGACAAGAGTGACTCGATTCAGCAGCAATTTGCACCACTAAAAAATGACAGGCTGCTACGTGCATTACGCTTTGAGCCCATCGATACCACGCCAGTTTGGATGATGCGCCAAGCTGGTCGTTACTTACCAGAGTACAAAGCCACTCGTGCTGAAGCCGGCGACTTTATGAGCCTGTGCAAAGATACAGATCGTGCTACTGAAGTGACGCTCCAACCGTTACGTCGTTATGACTTAGATGCCGCGATCTTATTTAGTGACATCTTGACCATTCCTGATGCCATGGGATTGGGTTTGTATTTTGAGACTGGCGAAGGTCCTAAGTTTAAGCATCCAATTCGCAAGCAGGCTGATCTTGATAGATTGCCAGTACTTGAGCCTAATGATTCTCTTGACTATGTAATGCGCGCCGTGACCAGCATTCGCAAAGCGCTAAATGGTCAAGTGCCTTTATTTGGGTTTTCTGGTAGTCCATGGACGCTTGCGACGTATATGATAGAAGGTGGTAGTTCAAAGGATTATCGTTATACCAAAGGCTTTTTGTATAGCGATCCTGATTTTTTACATCAGCTATTAGATAAGCTTGCGACTTCGGTCATTGACTATCTCGATGCACAAATTGTGGCCGGAGCTCAGATCGTACAAATATTTGACAGTTGGGGCGGGGCGCTTGGTCATCGTCAATTTATCGAGTTTTCGCACAATTACAACAAGCGTATCGTGGCTGAACTAAAGCAACGCCATCCACAAGTACCAGTGGTATTATTTACCAAAGGTGGCGGATTATGGCTTGATATTCAGGCTGATAGCGAAGCTGACGCTTTAGGTTTAGATTGGACGATGCCGCTTGACCGCGCGCGTCAAGTACTGACTGAGAGTCAGCGCGAGTTAACCAAAAAGCATAAGAAGCTACAAAGCAGCAAAGCCATTCAAGGCAATTTAGATCCGGCAACGTTATACGGATCACCCGCCACTATCCGCTCTGAAGTGAGTGCGATGCTTGATCGCGCCTATGCTAATGGCGAAAAAACTGGCTACATTGCAAACTTAGGTCATGGTATTACCCAGTGGGTGAATCCTGACAATGCCAAAGTCTTTGTTGATGCGGTACATGACTACAAGATCTAAAAGCCACGGTATTTAAAGCTATGCTATGGTATTCAAAGCCATAATATTCAGAGACGGTAGGATTGACAGACTGGTTTTATGTCTATATGGCTTTGTAAGCTAGATAAAAATATAGAATTTATTAGATATAATGAGTGCTTACTAAGAATAAGGATAATTTATGATTTCAGCAGCGATTGTCGGTGGTACAGGTTACACAGGTATTGAGCTTATTCGCTTACTATCTGCTCACCCTGAAGTGTCTATTGATTTGCTAACCTCGCGTAGCGAAGCTGGCACTCGCGCTGATGAAATCTTCCCAAGCTTACGCGGTATCTCAGATATTGTTTTCAGTGACTTAGGTGACAATACGCTTGGGGCATTGCAAAAATGTGATGTTGTATTTTTTGCGACGCCGCATGGTGTTGCGATGAAGCAAGCAGAAGCGCTGACCCAAGCTGGCGTAAAAGTCATCGATTTGGCAGCTGATTTTCGCCTGCAATCATTGACGGAGTTTGAGCACTGGTACAAACAATCTCATGCTTGCCCTGAGCTGTTGAAGACAGCAGTTTACGGGTTGCCTGAAATCAATCGTGATAAGCTTGCCAGCGCTTTATTAGTTGGCAACCCTGGCTGCTATCCGACTACTGCGATTTTGGGTTTAAAACCTGTTATCGAAGCACAAAATGAGCAAGCAGAAAGACTAGTCGAGTCTCGCATTGTCATCGATGCCAAATCTGGTGTATCAGGTGCTGGTCGTCAAGCGTCACTGGCACTTAATTATGCGGAAACAACGGATAATTTTAAAGCTTATAGCGTTGAAGGTCATCGCCACTTGCCGGAGATTGAGCAGGGTGTGGCGCAGTTACTAGACAGTCAGTTTACACATCGCATTCGCTTTTTACCGCACTTAGTGCCTATGATACGCGGTATGCTGAGCTCAATTCATATGGAGCTGACCGATGCAGGTGCGGCTATCGATTGGCAGCAAGTGTTTGAGGACAGCTATGCATCAGAAGGTTTTGTTGATGTCATGCCAAAAGGTGTTTATCCAGACACGCGCAGTGTGCGTGCTAGTAATCGTCTACGTATCGCAGTACATCAAGACAACGAGCGTGCTGAGCTGACGGTCATTGTGGTGCAAGACAATTTGGTAAAAGGTGCCGCAGGGCAAGCTGTCCAGAATATGAATGTGATGTTCGGCTTTGATGAGTCGATGGGACTCAATTTTGCACCTATCGTACCTTAATGCTGGCTTTTTTGTCGCTAAGTCATTCATATTTATGGTACTAGGTATTGATTATAAATTCCGCTATAATAACTTGCCTTTACTCTTAAGAGATACCATCTAAATGCGTGTTAAACTTGAACGACGCTTTTTTTTAAAGTCATCACGTCTATCGTGTCAAGATTCTGTTCTATATGGCTTGGCGTGCAAAACGCATTCCGATAAAAATAGTAATGGCTTTATGAGTGATATCGGTAGCACTCAACGAGGCGCGTCTACATTAGTATTGGCTTTATTTGTAGTAGTGATATTAGTGACTGCCGTGGCTGGATTGCTATTCGGACATAAGCTGGGCTATCAGCGTGGTTTTCATTCGATGGAAACGCAAGCTCAGCAAGCGATTATCGATGGTAAAGAAGCGACAAAAGCGCTAGAAGATTTGCGTCTTAGTAATAAAATCGCGACCAATCAAGCCGCGACAGCCAAGCAAGAGCTGGCCATAAGTCTCGCAAATCTAAAAGAGCTGCGTGAAAATCAACAAGCTCTGACGGTAGAAAACAGGCAGGTCTCACAGCTTAATGAGATATATGCTGATGTGATTGCTGAGAAAGGTGGCATGCCGCTACAAATATTGGGCGCTAAGATTGAACCGCTGCCCGAAAATGCTTTTGAGTATGGTTTTGATATTGGTATGCTCAGTAGCGACGGTCAAGCCAAACGACTCCAGCCAACCTTGACGTTACTCAATAATGATGACCTTGTAGAAGTTCCCTTAGATCCTGCAAGCTATGCGATCGAAGGTATTGTTCGTATACGCGGTCGTTTTATAATGCCCTCAGGTTTTAAACCTTTACAAGCAAAACTAAGCTTGCAAGCAGGTGGCCAAACAGTAGAGCAATTGTACGATTGGAAGCTCGGTGATAAGGTTGATAACATGCTACCATCACTTTTAGACTTGCCAGAAGTTGATGAAAGCCCGATTGTTCCCTAGATACAAGTCTTAATAAATACCAAACAGCGATGATATAGTTGAAAACAAAGCACCATGTCTATATATAGTCATAGTGCTTGATATTTCATCGCCTGCCTAGCTAATCTCTCTTATTCCAAACTTACCTTATAATTATACTTTGATTATGATGAAAAAAATGATATTACAAGCTACGCCAACGGTTGCTGATTGGCATTTTCCAAATATGCCTGCTCATCGCGCACAGGACGGTGATACAGAAGGTGAAACGTCACCGCAAGCAGATGTGCTGGTTGCTGAGCCAGAAATTGCTAAACCGCCTATGTATGCGGTGGTTATGTATAATGACAATTACACGCCAATGGAGTTTGTCGTCTATATTTTGCAGTCAGAGTTCCGCCATAGTATGGACTCTGCGGTCGAAATTATGCTAACGATTCACAATAGTAGCAAAGGTATTGCTGGTATTTATCCCAAAGACATCGCTGAGACCAAGGCCAAAAAAGTAAATAGTTTGGCACATCGTGAGGGCTATCCACTATTAACCCAAATTGAGCCACATCAAGGCGAGTAAAAGGATAGCAAGACACTATATCTTATTCTCACATCAGCTCTCATTGCCATACCTAATCGTTTTTTGTTCTCATCCAGTTGTTATAGCAGCTCACTCTCAAAGTGAGCTAAGCCATCTATTTTTACAGCCTCGCTTTAGATACCCGTATTTGATTAAGCATGTCAGTGATTATATCGCTCTTATAGTCTTGATTTTATTGTAATATATCCTTATATACTAACTAGGCTTCTCAATAATTTTTATAACCTTTCGATCACTCGTTATTAATATCCTCGTTCATCTACTTATTTTTTATCCACATTAGCTCTTTAAGCTTCTCGTCGCTCTCACATTCTTCGTTATGTACTCGTAGTATGCTTTGATACACTTTAGTCTGCGTTAATAGATTGACTCTGTCGAAGTATCGTGTTGATATAAAGAAAAGCGACTATGAATTATCACAATCACTGCTAACTGATAGATAGATTACAGCATTCGTCACACAGTCTATGGTCCAAATGATATATCCATGATTTTTTAATTATACGAATCTTACTCTTGAACAATCGATCTATCGCCCTGATTTACTTACTAACTCATTCATAAAACTATCAATTATAAAGATAGATATAACCGTAGGAAGTTGTTATGTTAAGTCGTCATCTTGAAGTTTCTCTACGTTTAGCAATGACGCTTGCGCGCCAAAAATCGCATGAGTATCTTACTGTTGAACATTTATTATTGGCGCTATTAGAAAATACTCACGCTGCCAATACCCTAACTGCCTGTAATGCCAATATATCGGCACTGCGTACTGAGCTTGAAGCTTATATCAATAAGCACACGCCAACTGTTGATGCAGATACAGATCAGTCACCGCAGCCAACGCAAAGCTTTGATCGTATTTTGCAACGCGCTATTTTTCATGTGCAGTCTATAGGCGGTGGTCGATTGGTAGAAGGCTCTGATATTTTGGTTTCTATGTTCTCAGAGCATGATACTTATGCCGTTTATCTGCTCAAAAAACAAGGTATTAGCCGTCTTGAGCTGACCCAATATTTATCACATGGTCAAGACAAAGAAGAGCCATCTGAGCAACGTGCTTCTATGACTGGTGAGCGCCGCAGTGCGTCTGAAAAAACCAGCAAAGATCCACTGGTTGAGTTTGCAACCAATTTAAATCAGCGTGCTGCTGAAGGCGAAACAGACCCACTCATTGGCCGCGCTTCTGAAATTGAACGTGCCGCTCAAGTTTTATGTCGCCGCCGCAAAAATAATCCATTATTGGTCGGTGAACCAGGCGTTGGTAAAACCTCTATCGCCGAAGGTTTGGCGTGGTTGATTATCAATGATAAGGCACCCAAGCCACTTAATGGTTGCGTGATTTATAGCCTTGATATCGGCTCGCTTATTGCTGGGACGAAATATCGTGGTGATTTTGAAAAGCGTATGAAATCGCTTCTTGATGCGCTGAAGAAAAAGCCCAATGCTATTTTATTTATTGATGAGATTCATATGATCATTGGTGCAGGCTCGTCAATGAGCAGCAATATGGACGTATCTAACCTTATCAAACCTGCCTTGGCTAATGGTGAGCTGCGCTGCATTGGTTCAACGACCTTTACTGAGTACCGTCAAGTGTTTGAAAAAGACCATGCACTATCACGTCGCTTCCAAAAAATCGATGTGAAAGAACCAAGTGTAGATGATGCCGTCGATATCTTGCGTGGCCTCAAGCCTCGCTACGAAGAGTTTCATAATGTGGAATACACGGATGAGGCATTAGTGACTGCTGTACAGTTATCAGCCAAGCACATTCATGAGCGTTTTTTACCCGATAAAGCCATTGATGTGATCGATGAGGCAGGTGCGTACAAACGTCTGGGTGTGGTACCTGATGTAGAGGATATTGAAGCTGAAGAGAGCTTTATTGCAGATTTAGAGCAAGACTTTGATGTACAGATTGATGCTGATGTCGAAGGTATCGATAGCGATGCAGACAGTGATAATGAGATGCAAGACGAAGCAGAGACGGCAAAGGCAAACGACCGTGCTCAGTCTGCCGATGGCCTAAAATCTGCTAAAGCGCAAAAGCCACCGATGAAAATCGATGTCGCTGATATCGAAGCCATTATCGCTAAACTGGCACGCATTCCGCCCAAGTCGGTATCGAGTGATGACAAGAGCATTCTTGAGCACTTGGATCGTGATCTTAAGCACTTAGTGTTTGGTCAAGATGAAGCGATTACCACGCTTGCTGATGCAATTAAGCTGTCTCGTGCAGGACTAAAAGCACCAGATAAACCGATTGGCTCGTTTATGTTTGCAGGGCCGACAGGGGTGGGTAAAACGGAGGTCTCTCGTCAGCTGGCCAATCTGTTGGGTGTAGAGCTGGTACGCTTTGATATGTCAGAGTACATGGAAGCGCATACGGCATCACGTCTGATCGGTGCGCCTCCAGGCTACGTTGGTTACGATCAAGGTGGATTGTTGACTGAAAAGATCAATCAACATCCGCATTGCGTACTGCTACTTGATGAGATTGAAAAAGCGCATCCTGATGTCTTCAACTTGCTATTGCAGGTGATGGATCATGGTACATTGACTGATAACAATGGCCGTGTTGCTATCTTTAAGCAAGTCATCATTATTATGACAACCAACGTTGGTGCTGATAGTATCAGTCGCTCTTCTATGGGCTTTACTCAGCAAGATCATAGCCGCGACAACACTGAGGCGCTCAAGCGCGTCTTTACGCCAGAGTTCCGAAATCGTCTAGACGCGATTATTCAGTTCAATCCACTAGATACTTCAGTGGTTGTGTCAGTTGTTGACAAGTTCTTGGTTGAGCTACAAGTACAGCTTGATGATAAGCAAGTCACATTAGAGATTGATGATGATGTGCGTGATTATCTGGCTGATAAAGGATACGATCGCCTTATGGGTGCACGTCCAATGCAGCGCCTGATTCAGGACGAGATCAAAAAGCCACTGGCAAATATGATTTTATTCGGTGACTTGGTGAATGGCGGCGTCGTTCATTTGACTTTAGCCCCTAAAGCCGACAATACGCAAGACGATGATACAGTGAAGTTAGATAAATCTTCGCAAAAAGGTTCACCGGATAGTCGGATTGTTTTGACTGTGGTCGAGACTCATGAGCCACGTTCAGACTCTGAGTCAGTGGCTAGCTAAAACATTTAGTTTGAATATAAGAGTAACGGCTATCGTAACATTACGGTAGCCGTTTTTTTGTTGCTATAATTCATCAACAAAGCTCATACGGTTTTTTGTTACTATTAGTCTTTAAAATAAGCCAATCACTAAGCATTCATTTCATAATAAATATAAAAGGATATACCATGGAGCTGTTTGACGAGCAGACAACCAAAACACCAGAGCAAAAACAAGCCATTTTAGACAATGTCCGTCTGCCAGAGGACTGGAAGGCGGCATTAGCAGATGAGTTAACATCCGAAAATATGGACAACCTGCGTGCATTTTTAAAAGAAGCCTATCAGTCAGGGGATAGCATTTATCCGCCCGCGCCGTTGATGTTTAATGCGCTTAATCTCACGCCTTTATCGCAAGTTAAAGTGGTGATTTTAGGTCAGGACCCTTATCATGGGCCAGGGCAGGCCATGGGATTGTCATTCTCTGTTCCTAAAGCGATTCCTAAGCCGCCATCATTAAACAACTTGCTTAAGGAGATGGCAGATGATATCGGTATCGCACCCTCAAAACATGGTGACCTAACTTACTGGGCGCAGCAAGGTGTTTTGCTACTAAACAGCTCACTAACTGTGCGAGAAGGCGAGCCAAACAGTCATCAAAATAAAGGCTGGGAGCAGTTTACCGATGCAGTCATTGACGCGGTCAACGAGCAGACAGAACATACCGTATTTATTTTGTGGGGCAGTAAAGCACAAAAGAAAGGTAAGTATATCGATACCGACAAACATCTTATTTTAACGGCAGTGCATCCTTCGCCGCTAGCTGCCAACCGCGGTGGATTTTTTGGGACAAAGCCATTTTCTAAAACCAATGATTATCTGATGCAGTATGGCCGAACGCCCATTGACTGGCAGCTACCGCAATAAATGCTAAATATGATGAAGACAACTTTAGCGCCTTATTTTTCAGCGGCGAGCGACTCAGCAAGTATACCTTTTGCTCAGCTTATGTTTTGGTCGCTATCAGATGTTCAATGGATGCAAAAGGCTCTTAGACTAGCGAGCCAAGGCGCTGATGTCGGTGAGGTGCCAGTAGGCGCTATATTGGTACACGATCAGCAGATTATCGGGCAAGGTTTCAATCAACCGATTGGCGGTCATGATGCGACGGCACATGCTGAGATAGTCGCATTAAGAGAGGCGTGTCAGCGTCTACAGAATTATCGACTGCCACTACAGACAACTTTGTACGTAACACTAGAGCCTTGTACGATGTGTATTGGTGCGCTTATTCATGCACGTGTTGATAGGCTAGTATATGCGGCGAGTGAGCCACGTGCTGGCATGGTAGGCAGCCAGATGGACTTATCAATGCAGCCTTTTTATAATCATAATATCCAAGTTCATAGAGGATTGTGCAGTGAGCATAGTAGTCAATTGCTAAAGACGTTTTTTCGTGAGCGTAGGCGATTAGCGAAACAGAATAAAAACAGCGTTTAATCCAAAATGATTAATAAATAAGATATCAGTTTGGGCGCTAGTGGTAGCGATGATTTTTTGCTATAATATCGCCCTATTTGGTAGCGAATTTTTTAGCTTGCTATCAAGCATTTGATATACCAGTAAATATTGCTTCATTGCTACTGCATGACAGCTATAGGGTAACAACTATTATTGAGTAAGTATTATGACCGTCTCCGTATCTGATAACGATCTACTCAATAAAAACGATAGTGTAAACCATTCAGCACGCTATCCGGTTATCTGTATCGATGGGCCTAGTGGCGCTGGTAAAGGTACGGTCACATGGCGTTTAGCTCAAGTGTTGGGCTATCAGCTATTAGACTCTGGGGCGCTGTATAGAATCGTAGGACTTAAAGCATTTGAGGCGGGATTGATCACAGCAGATGCCAGCCATCCAATCGATGAGTCGGCAGTGCTAGCGCTCACGAAAAGTTTGGAGATAGCGTTTTTACCAAATAATGATTCTGGACGTGTAGACATCATTGTGAATGGACAAGCGGTAGGTGATCAGGTACGTAACGAGACCGTAGGCGGCTATGCTTCACAAATCGCGGTGTTTCCAACAGTCCGTCAAGCGCTGCTTACGTTGCAACAAGATATGGCGACACGCTCAGGGCTTGTCGCTGATGGTCGTGACATGGGAACCGTTGTATTCCCAGATGCCGATGTGAAAGTATATTTGACGGCGAGCGCGGAAGCGCGTGCTGAGCGCCGCGTGACCCAGCTAGTTAATGCTGGGCAAGCAGCAGATTTTGACTCGATTTTGGCGACGATTAAAGAACGTGATGATCGTGATGAGAACCGTAGCACCGCACCATCGAAACCTGCAGCAGATGCTTTGTTACTTGATAGCTCAATGCTCGATGCTGATGCGGTTTACGAGCAAGTAAAAAGACATTGTCAAGATAAAGGGCTGTTTTTTAATAGTTAATAAAAACAACATATTAAGTACTAAAAAATTTCCTATAGTCCCTGTTTTTAATGTAGAATTGTACAGTTGGAAGTTAGTGTTTTTTAACGATTAATTATTTATTAGGCTAGGTTGATAAAATTTTGTTTGATAGAATAAAGTAAGACAGTTGTTGTTAGTAAGTTTAAATATGCGCTTATTAACAACAAACGTTTTTATATATGATTGCATAAGATATAAAACCAGTATTCTCGTTTTACGCAATCATAAATTTGATCCGTACTGTGCTGGACAGGATACGGCTATACAAAGGTAGACATAATGGAATCATTTGCTGAACTATTTGAAGCGAGCATCGAAGAAACTGGCCTAGACATCGAGCGTGGCTCGGTGATTAACGGTACTGTTGTGGCCATCGATAGCGATTGGATCACAGTAGATACTGGTCTAAAATCTGAAGGTATCGTCGCTCGTGAAGAGTTTTTAAGCGAAGAAGGCGAACTTGAAGTTGAAGTTGGCGATAGTGTTGATGTCGTAGTTGAAGCGGTTGATAACGGTATGGGTCAAACCTTGCTGTCACGTGAAAAAGCTAAGCGTGTTGAAACTTGGAACTTCCTTGAAAAAATCGCTGACAATGATGAGATCGTAAAAGGTATCATCTCAAGCAAAGTTAAAGGCGGTTTCACTGTAGATATCGGTTCAGTACGCGCGTTCTTACCAGGTTCATTGGTAGATGTACGTCCTATCCGTGATACAACGCATCTTGAAGGCAAAGAGCTAGAATTCAAAGTCATCAAACTTGATCAAAAGCGTAATAACGTTGTTGTTAGTCGCCGTGCAGTTATGGAAGCTGAAAACTCAGCTGAGCGCGAAGAGCTATTGAACAAACTTGAAGAAGGCATTGAGATCGAAGGTATCGTTAAGAACCTTACTGATTACGGCGCGTTCGTTGATCTAGGTGGTATCGATGGTCTATTGCACATCACTGACATGGCATGGCGCCGTATCAAGCATCCATCTGAAGTTGTTGAAGTTGGTCAAGACCTAAAAGTTAAAGTATTGAAGTTTGACCGTGAACGCAATCGCGTAAGCCTAGGTCTAAAACAACTTGGTACTGATCCTTGGGACAACGTTGGCGGTACTTACCCAGTGGGTAGTGTTGTTAAAGCTCGCGTAACCAACTTGACTGATTACGGTTGTTTCGCTGAGATTTCTGAAGGTATCGAAGGTCTAGTACACGTATCAGAAATGGATCACACCAACAAAAACATCCACCCATCTAAAGTAGTTCAAGTGGGCGATGAAGTTGAAGTAATGATCCTTGATATCGATGAAGAACGTCGTCGTATTAGCCTAGGTATCAAACAGACTCTAGCTAACCCATGGGATGAGTTTGATAAGAAACATGAGCGCGGTGATAAAATCACTGGTACGATCAAATCAATCACTGATTTTGGTATCTTTATTGGTCTAGACGGTGGTATCGATGGTCTGGTTCATTTATCTGATATCTCTTGGAACGAAACTGGCGAAGATGCTATCCGTAATTACAACAAAGGCGACACCGTTGAAGCAATGGTATTGTCTGTAGATGCAGAAGCTAACCGTATCAGCCTAGGCATTAAGCAGTTGAGCTCTGATCCATTTAACGAATACCTAGTCGCTAATGACCGCGGTGCTATCGTTAATGGTAAAGTGAAAGAAGTAGACGCTAAAGGCGCTACTATTGAGCTTGCTGACGAAGTTGAAGCTTATCTACGCGCTTCTGAAATTCAACGTGACCGCGTTGAAGATGCAACTAAGCATCTTTCTGTCGGTGATGACGTTGAAGCAAAAATCATCAGTGTTGATCGTAAAACACGCAACATCAACTTGTCTATCAAAGCGAAAGACGAAGCTGAAGAGCGTCAAGCGATTAAAGATCTTGGTAGCACGAACACAACTGCCGCTGCAGGGTCTGATGCACAGCCAAAAACGATTGGTGATTTGATCAAAGAGCAAATGCAGTAAGTTGTAAGTTATTGATATAAAAGTAATATAAAAAAAGCGACTTCGGTCGCTTTTTTTATGGTTAAGTTTTGATATTTGTATTAATAGGTAAGGTTTTTGGCTAAATAAGGAAACTCTTATTCCTATTTTCCTCAATATCCGCTATCATTTGCAACATTGAGTAACGAGATGTGAGCGACAGTGTATTTAGAGTTGCGATATGACTCGTGCAAATAGACTATTCTGATATGAGCTATTAGTGTTTCTGTTGATAATACTGTTTTGTCTTATTATCAGTTTATCCATCAATCAACAAGGCAAGCGTAATAATGCAGCAAGCGATTAACAAATCCGAATTTATCAGTAATTTGAGTGCGAATTGTGACAACATGGCAGATACCATCGTTGATGATGCCGTTCGCGAAATATTAAATTTGATGACCCATACTTTAGCCAATGATGGCCGAGTCGAGGTTCGTGGGTTTGGCAGTTTTTGTCTACATCATCGCCGCGCTCGTGTCGGACGCAATCCTAAAACGGGGGAGAGCGTACCAGTTCCTGCTAAAGCGATTCCACACTTTAAGCCAGGTAAAGCATTACGTGAAGCAGTCAATGATAAAGTAGCACACAGCTAATATTCATTAATGATTGACTGACCAAAAACTATCATTCCAACCTGAGGTAACTGTCTCATGCGCTTTTTATTATTCGTATTGCTGTTTTTGAGCTTTGCTTACTCGCTTGGTCTGGTATTGGCAAATAATACCGAGGTCGGGGTCAATTTACTGTTTTCGCAAGCGCCTACAATGAATTTGGGACTACTGCTCATTCTATGTTTAATACTCGGCATCATTATTGGTATTCTATTATCATTGCTTATATTCCGCGTACTACAGAATAAGTGGGAAATCTCACGTTTACAAAAGGCAAATGCAAATCTACAAGAGCAATTGAATCAAGCCAATGTGGTGATTGACCGTCAGGCCAATGCGCCAACCGTAGATGAGGCTGTCTATGGTGCCAGATCGATTGATATGCAAGACAATACAGACACACATCTAAATGAAGGTGGTACGTTGTCTAAGCGCAAGCGAGATTAAATTGCTCGGCCATAGAAATGGTTGTTGATTTTGAAAATACAGTGCTCTAATAATTCTGATATGCGGCAAAACCATGAATAATATGATTAACTCTCCCGTCATTGTTGCTTTAGACAATATGACTCTGCAAGCATCGTTGGCATTAGCTGATCAATTGGATCCAGCGTTATGCCGGCTCAAAGTAGGTAAAGAGCTATTTACACGCTGTGGTCCCGATATTATAAAGGCACTGCATCAGCGTAACTTTGAGGTATTCTTAGACCTGAAGTTTCACGATATTCCTAACACTACTGCTCAAGCGGTACTAGCTGCTGCCGAGCTTGGTGTATGGATGGTCAATGTTCATGCTAGTGCAGGTCTAGAGGCTATGTCTTTGGCAAAACAGCGTTTAATAGATAATAACCTTGATACATTACTCATCGCGGTGACTGTATTGACCTCTATGGACAGTGACGCATTGATGCAAACGGGTATCACTGATAGCTTAGACGTACAGGTGAGCCGATTGGCACAATTGACCAAGCAAGCTGGGTTAGATGGGGTAGTATGCTCTGCTCAAGAAGCGAAAACGCTTAAAGCGTTATGCGGTCAAGATTTTAAATTAGTCACACCAGGTATTCGACTAGCAGACGACAATGCTGATGATCAAAAGCGTATCTGTACGCCAAGTCAAGCATTGTTAGATGGTTCTGATTATTTGGTGATTGGACGCTCAATCACTCAAGCCAAAAACCCTGCCGAGAAGCTAAATAGAATATTACAAAGCATTTAAGTTTTAATAGCAATACAATAAAAAAGACAGCCTAAATCGCTGTCTTTTTTTTACTTTTTTCAGACAGAAAAAAGCTGTTACACTACCTGAGAGGTTTTATAAGTAGGCTGATCTGCAACCAATTATGCAGTCTATTAAAAGGAGTGCTGGCCTATTAAAATACGCTAACGTTACCGATTGGCTGATAATGATACTATTGGACGATATTGAATTATATGAAATTACAAATACTAAGTGACTTACATATTGATAGTTATGCACGCCAGTCACGCCCTATTGGGCATATTCCTAAAACTGACGCAGATATCGTGTTAGTAGCGGGAGACACCGCCAACAGCGATAGAGGGATGCCATGGTTACAAGAGCAGGCAGCACGCTTACAAGTTCCTCTGATCACGATCTCAGGTAATCACGAATATTTTGACGAAGATGTGCTAAGTTTTGACCAAAAGTTGGCGACTTGGGACAATTATGATGCTGCCTCTAACAAAGGGGTTTGTGTCTTACAGTGCCAGCATATTGATATTGGTGATATACGAATCTTAGGTTGCACACTGTGGACGGATTATCAGTATCATGCCAATGAAGATACTATGGCTGCTGCTAGGCATTTTATGCGTGATTATAAGCAGATATATGCAGGTAAAGAGATGTTCTCACCTGAAGTTTCCATGCAAATTCACTCAGAGCATCGTCAGTGGTTGCAGCAAGCACTAATCACTGCCAAAGCACTGGGCAAAAAAACGGTCGTCATGAGTCATCATAGTGTCAGTGCATTATCGGTGTCTGAAAAATATGCTAATTTACCAAGCAATGCTGCCTTTGTTAGTGATTTGTCTGGGTGGATGCATGAGGACTGGGCACCGTCTTTGTGGGTGCATGGTCATACCCATGAAGCATTCGATTATCGAATAGGTAATACGCGAGTGATTGTCAATCCTAGGGCTTATCCTAATGAGATTAGCAGTACGGCGTTGGCATTTGCGTGGGATAAAGTTATTGATATCGGTTAGTTGAGGATCTATGTAGATAAGCCATGTTAATTATCTTCGCTTAGTTCTCTTAAAAACAAGCTCACTCCTTGTATGACAAGATATTTACAAGATATAGTGCAACTAGACTTGTCAGTTGTTCATTCCTATCAAAAAATCTGCTACGCTTGCTACTATGAGTAAATATCTTAATAGCACCTTATCAAAAGTCTCTGCTGACAAGCTTGCGAGTCACACACCAAGTGCGCCTGCGCCTTCACATCTGCCAGATAGTATGATTTCTTCGGTCAGACTATTACCTGAAAATGAGCGGCTGATTTTATTTACCAGACACTCTTTGCGTGAGCGTTCTGACGGCAATGGTTTTGCCAGCTATCAGTTGCCGCTGACGCCTAAAGGCCGCGTACTAGCTAAGTCTTGGGGTCGTTGGTTAGCAGGTCACCTCCCATACTCACTCGATGTTGATAGCATCTCAAGCCCCATTAAACGCTGTATTGATACGGCGCAGCTCATGCAGGAAGGAGCAGGTCTAAAGCGTGATATTACGCATCAGTCACTGCTGGTTGAGCCTGGTAGCCTCGTTACTGAACCTGAAATAGCGAACCCAATATTTAAAGAGATTGGTGTACTCAATTTTATCAATCGCTTTTTGCAAGGCAATCTTGAAGGCACCAAAAATGCTTATCAAGGTGGCCTAGATCTCTTATCCCTTTTTTATCAAAACCAGCCGCAGCATGGGCATCTAATGCTGGCTGTCAGTCATGATACTTTGTTGTCTGCATTCTTAGCCGTGATGTTCGATGTGGAAGAGATCGATTGGAATGATTGGCCAAAAATGATGGAAGGGGTGTTTTTGTGGTTTGATGATAAACCTTTTGATCAGGCAAATGCGCATTTTATCTGGCGTGGTCAAGTATATACACGTCCGATTAGTTCATTGTTGAATGGGTATCGTGCAGCAGGGTATCACCCAAGTAAACTGCTATTACCACCAGGGGTGCAATGGACATAAGATTTCATCAAAAAATGGTAATGACGATCCACTAGATATATATCGAGTAGGCATAAAAAAACCTTGCCCCAGTATGAGAACCAGTGGCAAGGTTTTAGTCATTATGCTATAGAAGCATAATGCGGTCTAGACAATACAAATCTTAAGCTTGTAGGCCTTTGATTGTTTTGTTTAGGCGGCTCTTACGACGAGCAGCTTTATTCTTATGAATAATACCTTTGTCAGCCATACGATCAATAACTGGTACCGCTCTGTTGTAAGCTTCGGTAGCCGCGTCATAATCTTTAGCTTCGATAGCCGCATCAACACGTTTTAAGTAAGTACGAACCATAGAGCGTTGTGACGCAGAGTTCTGACGACGTTTGGTGTTTTGACGGGCGCGTTTACGAGCTTGTGCAGTATTAGCCACGCGTATCTCCTTGATAAAGACAGATAAAAATATGAATGTTGATTGCAATAATGGGTTTAACAATCATCGGTGACGAGCAGCCGTCTCGTCAAACATGATGTCGATGTCTAATATTAAAGTATCTAATATTAATGGATCATCGCAAGCGCCAGAACTGTTTGGAATAATTAAACAGCGTTGACGTGTAAAGCCGGTTATCTTAGCAAATTATTGCGCTAAGGACAATATATTTGATGATTAATGCGTAAAGAAGTACTGTAAACTCATGAATTTTGGTTTATTAAGGTATCTAAATCAATAGCAGACATCAATAGGCGCAACTGATTGATAAAATCTCTTACAATATATCATACATAATAGCGTCAGTTATTCATGAACTTAGGTATGATATCCTAATGGTAGGCTTTGATATAGGTTACTTTTCATCAATATAGAACCTCTAACGTTATATAAGTGGATAGGGTATGCAGCGAAAAGCAATTGTGATTGGCGCAACAGGATTGGTAGGGCAGCATTTGGTAAAACAGCTGAGTGAGCTCTATGATACATTGATTGTGATCGCTCGGCGCCCGCCACGCTATATTAATGCCAGCATGCGTTTTTATCAGGTTAATGACTTTGATAATCTCTCTGAAGTGTTTGCGAACGTTGGTGCGGATCGAACGACAGATGCCTTTAGTTGTCTTGGCACCACCAAAAAACAAGCGGGCAGTGATGAGGCTTTTCGAAAGATAGACCATGATTACAATGTTAACTTTGCTAAGCTATGTCATGATAGAGGGGTAGAAAACTTTTTTCTACTTTCATCCATGAATGCCGATATTGACAGCCGCTTTTTGTACAATCGAGTCAAGGCAGAGACGGAGCAATCTATTACGGCACTAGGCTTTGGTCAACTGGTGATATTTCGACCGTCGTTATTACTAGGCAAGCATAAAGGGCGTCCAATCGAGAGCATTGGTCAAAAAGCTTTTAAGCTTATCTCGCCTTTAGTCTCAGAGTCACTCTCATTACATCCTATCTCGGCTAAGCGCGTCGCTAGTGCAATGGCGATGAGTGCTCATGACATTTATCATCGTCGTAAATACCGTACAGAACCCCAGATTGAACATACAGAGATCATTGAAAATAAGAAGATGCTTGCAATGACTCGTGTGAAAAAATAAAGTATTATTTTTGAGTCAAGACTACAGCCAAGTATGACCATGTATTACAAAATCAAGCAGCTTAATCACTCATAATAAGGAGTAAAAACGATGGAGATGAATAAAGAGAACTTTGTCACATGTGATTTACTGGACGCCAATCCTGAGTCGCAAGTATGTCTACCAAATATTGAAGGTAAGGCATTTCGTCGTTTTGGTGCAAAAGATAAATTCTGCGGTGAAATCGTGACGGTGAAGTGCTTTGAAGACAATAGCCGCGTCAAATCACTATTGAATAGTGATGGCAAAGACAAAGCTGGCGATGGTAAGGTGTTGGTCGTCGATGGTGGCGGCTCTATGCGCTGTGCCTTGCTCGGCGATATGATTGCACAGTCGGCCATCGACAATGGCTGGGCGGGTGTTATCGTATATGGCTGTGTCCGAGATGTTGATGACCTGGCAGGGATGGATCTTGGTGTGATGGCACTTGGTTGCATCCCGCGCAAATCAACTCGCCGTGATGAAGGTCAAACGGATATCGAAATCCGCTTTGGTGATTTGGCATTGAACTCGGGAATGTTTGTTTATGCTGACAACAATGGCATTATCGCTAGTGATAAACCGTTAATTTGAACTTGGTTTAACCAGTGTGAATGAGAACATCAGCTTATCAGTTGGGGTTTTTTATGTAATGATAGTTAAAGCTTAATAATCGTTATCAATCCTCGATCATGAATGAGTGAGCTTTTACGTGACAAACCGTTACGGCATAAGTTTTGGTAATTGCTCAAATATTCGTATAATAGCTTTCTGACTCCTTAACTGTGATCCTATTCTTTATGCCTATCACTGCTTTGACTGACGCGTTTGATCCCATTAACCAGCAGTTGTTCCCTATACAAAATGCCGAGCGGCGTTGGCTAGCGCCTGTCCACGGTGCGGTCAGTAGCTTATGGCTGGCAAGCTTGGTTCAAACGCCTCACTGGAATGTTGCCGAGCGATTGAAGGTGGTGGTTGCCCGTGACCAAAATCAGCTCAATCAGATAGAAACTGAGCTGGCATTTTGCGGCGTCGATGCTTACGTATTCCCTGACTGGGAGACACTGACATATGATGAGCTGTCTCCGCACCAAGACATCGTTAGTGAACGCATCAACCTATTGACGGATATGCCGAGATCAGGCGTGCTACTCATCTCAATACAGACATTGATGCAACGCGTCGCACCGCCCAGTTGGTTGATCGGACAGCATTTTGATTTGAGCGTTGGTGATCGATTCGATATCAATACGCAACGTGGGCTTTTGGCAAAGGCGGGTTATAGAGCGGTTGATAATGTCTTTGAGCCCGGTGAGTTCGCTGTACGTGGCAGCATTATCGATATCTTTGCTATGGGTCAGCCTTTTCCGCTGCGTTTAGACTTATTTGACGATGAAATTGAGACAATTCGTTTTTTTCATCCGCAAACCCAGCGCACGTTGACCGCTGATGACCTCAAAGCGATGTTAACAGGCAATGATACCAGCATGGGCAAAGAGTCACTGTCGCTGCTGCACAAGTTGCCAGATATCTCTAAACCTATCGAACAGTTCCAAATATTACCAGCAAAGGAGTTTCCGCTGGATGAAGGGCGAGAGACATTTCGCACGAATTTTGCGGCGATGTTCCCTAATGCCAGTAGCCGCAAGTCTGAGTTGCATAAAGATGTAATGGCAGGTATCGCGAGTAGCGGACTGGAGTATTATCAGCCACTATTTTTTGACTTAAAAGATTGGCAAGAAGAAAGTACATTGTTTTCTTATTTGCCAAGCGATGCGTTGTTTATCACGGATGAGCTGATCCACGAAAAGCAGGCGGACTATTGGTCACAAATTCAGCGCCGCTATGAAGAACGTCGCCATGATATTGACAAGCCTATCGTCGAACCTGCGCTCTTATACTTATTATCCAACGCACTTAACGAGCAGCTCAATCAATATCCACGAGTGATATTAAGTGCTCGTGATGAGTTGGCTACGACGAATGACGTTGTAGCGCCAGAAGGTAACGACCCATCTCAGCCGCAACTGCCATTAACGCCTACTAAGCAGCAAGGCTTGGTGACATTAAGCGCCGAAGAACCGCCAGAGCTGGCAGTCAATCATCAGAAATCTGAGCCATTAACGGCATTGCTCGATTTTTTACACGTTCAACAACAAACAGCAACGCCAGTATTAGTTGTGGCAGAGACTGCTGGTCGCCGTGAAATTCTCATTGAGCTGTTTAAGGGTAAGATTGATATCAAAGCATATGATAGCTTTGAAGCATTTTTAGCAGCAGATAAGACGAGCGCTATGAATAATACTCGACTACCACATGTCGGTCTGACTGTGGCACCGATTGAGCGCGGCGTATATGTGCCTGAACGTTTGGTGTTGATTAGTGAAACGCAGCTGTTTGGTCGTCAAGTCTTACAGACGCGTCGTCGTCGCCAAAGCGGTGTATCAGAGGAGTTCTTGGTTAAGAGCGTCACTGAGATAACAGATGGCAGCCCAGTCGTTCATATCGAGCATGGTATTGGTCGTTATAACGGCCTAATCACGCTAGATGTGGGCGATGGTGAGCAAGAGTTCATTCATTTAAAATATGACGATGATGCCAGTATCTATGTACCAGTCGCCAATCTACAAATGATCAGTCGCTATAGTGGCGGCGATCCAGCGTTAGCGCCATTACATAAGATCGGCAGTGGCAAATGGGATAGAGCCAAGCAAAAGGCCTTGGAGCAAATTCACGATGTTGCCGCAGAGCTGCTCAATATGCAAGCGCGTCGTGAGGCCAAAGTTGGTATTCATTTTAAAATAGATCCGTCGCAATACGAGCTGTTTGCCAGTCAGTTTGCGTTTGAAGAGACCGCTGACCAAGCCAATGCCATTCATGCGGTTATGGAAGACATGAGACAAAACCAGCCAATGGATCGCCTCATCTGCGGTGATGTTGGCTTTGGTAAAACAGAAGTAGCGATGCGAGCGGCCTTTATTGCCGTCAGTGCTGGCTATCAAGTGGCTGTATTAGTGCCCACCACATTGCTCGCAGGACAGCACGAAGACAATTTCCGCGATCGATTTGCTGATTGGCCAGTGCGTATTGAGAGCCTGTCTCGCTTTGGTGGTAAAAAGCATCAAGACATGGTCTTGACGGACTTGGCTGATGGCAAAGTCGATATTGTGATCGGTACTCATAAACTATTGCAGCCTGACGTGAAGTTTGCCAATCTTGGGCTAATGATTGTCGATGAGGAGCACCGCTTTGGAGTACGTCATAAAGAGCGTATCAAGGCGATTCAGACAGATGTAGACAGTATGTCTATGACCGCGACGCCCATCCCTAGAACGCTTAATATGGCGCTCTCAGGCATGCGTGATATGTCAATCATTGCCACACCGCCTGCACGCCGGTTGGCTATTAAAACCTTTGTCATGCAAAAGACAGATGCCTTGATGAAAGAAGCTATCTTGCGCGAGCTGTTACGTGGTGGGCAGGTTTATCTGCTCCACAATGATGTGGCTAGTATTGAGCGTATGGCAGAGACTATTCGTGATCTGGTACCAGAAGCGCGAGTAGGGGTCGCCCATGGACAAATGCAAGAGCGTCAGCTTGAGCAAATCATGCAGCAGTTTTATCATAAAAAATTCAACGTGCTGGTGTGCTCTACTATTATTGAGACAGGTATCGATGTGCCAAATGCCAATACCATTATCATTGAGCGTGCGGATAAGTTTGGTCTGGCGCAACTGCATCAGCTACGAGGCCGGGTAGGTCGCAGTCACCATCAGGCTTATTGTTACCTATTGGTGCCTTCTCTCAAAGGTCTCAAAGGCGATGCCAAGCGTCGTCTACATGCAATTGAACGCGCCAATACATTGGGCGCAGGTTTTATGCTGGCGAGTGAAGATCTAGAGATTCGCGGGGCAGGTGAGATACTAGGCAAGCAGCAAAGCGGTAATATGCAGGCGATTGGCTTTAGCTTATACATGGATATGCTGGAGCGTGCGACTAAGGCAATCAAAGCAGGTAAAGAGCCTGATCTAAACACACCGCTATCGCTGACCAGTGATATTAACTTGCATAGCTCTGCTCTTATTCCAGAAGACTATCTACATGACGTACATCAGCGCCTATTGTTTTACAAACGTATAAGCAATACAGATGATAAAGAAGCGTTGACGGATATTCGTACCGAAATGATTGATCGCTTTGGCGCGCTACCTGACCAAACCAAGCAGCTATTTGCCATTCATGGACTACGCTTGCAAGCAGAACCATTGAAGATTAACAAAATTGATGCCAATAGTAATAGTATGACGTTGGAGTTTGCACCAGATACCCCTGTTGATGCTTTGGCTATTATCAAACTGATCCAGTCAGATGGACAGCACTACCGCATGAATGGGGCATCTGGTATTCGTTATCAACATAGCGAGAAGCTGGCAACGCCTCAACAGCGAGTCTCTGTTATCCAAGATCTTCTACGCTATTTTAGTGAGCATATGGTGATAGAAGCGGCCTAGAGTTGATCAGTGAGAGCCATCATCGGGGTTGCTAAGACAATCCACACAAACGCAATAGTGTATGGCGCTATTTTATCGCAAGGATAACTGATAAAATAACCGGATTGCTTTTTCTTCTATACTTTGTACCTACTTTTATTTGCATTAAACAACAAGAGAACCGTCATTATGTTCCAACTTCATCATAAACTTGCTGCTGATAGTTTCTTAGTGGGTGATTTTCCATTATCTACTTGTCGTTTGATCAATGACTGTCAATTCCCTTGGCTGATATTAGTACCGCGTGTATCGGGTATCAAAGAGCTTTACGAGTTGTCTGAGGCAGACCAAACGCAGTTCTTGCGTGAGTCAAGCTGGTTATCGAGTCAGCTAGCCAAAACCTTTCAAGCAGATAAAATGAATGTGGCCGCGCTTGGTAATCAAGTCCCGCAGCTTCATTTTCATCATATTGTTCGTTATCAAAATGATATGCAATGGCCAAATCCAGTATGGGGAGTTCCTGCGGTTCCTTATACCAAAGAAGTCTTGGCACAAATGCAGCAGACGTTAATGATGGCGCTACGTGGTCATCATCAAATGCCTTTTGATTGGCAGATGTAATCCGTTTTTAACTTTGGATTGCTTTACCTCATCTATAAAGCATTATTTATGAAGCATCTTTCATAAACCATTAAGACAGAAAAAAGCCAGATACTCGTCATATCTGGCTTTTTTCTGTAACAATCAAACATTGTCAGTTGTTTATCTAGAAGATTTGTCATCTTGATAAATGATAGATGGTATTTTTTTAGCTACCACTGACCTAGGTTTCATTTAATTTAGAAAGTATAATGTATTTTTCTAGTTATTTATCATTAAGATAGGTGATTTGCGTTTGTTGTTCTTGTATATCTTTATCTCTCTGATAGCTTATCTCATTTAAGTGAAATTCAATATGCCTTTTATAAAGATGTTGAAGCCAAAACTATTGTCAAAAGGTAGTGAAATCCGTCAATTCGACTATCCAGAAGTTTTTGTTTTAATTCTTACTGTCATATTACTCGCCCCGCATTACAATTTTCGTCCTACCTCAATGGCATTATTGGTTGTCGTTCTACTACCTAGCCTGATGATTCTGATTTATAACTATCGACGCCAAACCAGTCTTTGGACGTCTAATATGGTCGTTATTTTATTTGCGGTCGTTATTGGGTCAATACAGTTTTGTACGGTGATATCGCTCAGTTTGGTAGCCTTAATCGGCGTACGTATGATCGTCAGTGGTGTCGATAACGGTCTAAGATTATTTACTGTAGCATTGGTGACATCTATTGTCTTTTATTATGTCAGTACAATACTAGACAACGAAGGATTGAACTGTAATGAAGGTTGGGTGCCTCCCACCGTATTGCTAGCAAGCATAATGGTTATTTTGTATCAGTTTCGCAGTACGTATCAAGAGTATATTGGTTATAAAGAAAGTGCCGCTAAAGCCGGAGGACGTTTGAGTACCATGGTGTCGGTCATCAATAAGTTGACTCGCTTTGTACCGCCGCAAATTTGGGAGCCAATTGTTAGATCTGATAGCCCTGTTAGTGTGTCGAATAAACGTGCCAAGCTGACTATTATGTTTTCAGATATTGTGGGCTTTACCGATCTGTCTGATAGTCTGAGTGCTGACAACGTGGCTGATATTTTGAACACTTATATGCATTGCATGACGTTAATTGCTGACAGACATGGTGCCGTACTTGATAAATTTATTGGTGATGGCATGGTGTGCTTTTTCGGTGAGCCTAATAGCCGTGGCTCACGTCAAGATGCTCTGGATTGCGTGGCAATGGCGATAGATATGCGCCGCGAGATGCGTACATTGCGTCAAAAATGGCGGCTGATGGGGTTTGAGGGGTTATATATACGTATTGGTATCACAACTGGTTATTGCCACGTGGGCAATTTTGGTAGCAACAATCGTCTTAGTTACACACTGATTGGTAAAGAGGCTAATCTGGCGTCAAGACTCGAATCGAATGCTGGCAAAGATGAGATATTGGTCAGTGAAAGCACTTATGATTATGTTTGCCATAACTATGAGTGTCAACATGTTGGAGCGCTTCAGCTAAAAGGCTTTGATGACAAGGTAAATGCATGGCAAGTACTTGACCCTGATGCTAATAAAGGTCATTTGTCTAAATGGGTAGATCACACCTTGCCAGGGTTTAACTTGCATCTAAATTTTAAAGACATGAAAGACAATGACTATCAAGATATCAGGAGTCGTCTAAACTTTGCGCTTGAGCGTATCGAACAAGAAGAAGAAAAATTGGCACAGAGCATCGCTGAAGAGAGCAAACGTCATAGTGGTAACAAAAAGTCATGATTTGGGAAGTCATATCGTGAAATATTGAGTATAAAAAAAGCCAGCTATTATATTTTAATAGCTGGCTTTTTTGTAACTTATAAGTAGTTTGTACTGATCATATTAATGATTTTCTTTTGCATGATTCAATGTGTATTTTGGAACCTCGATGGTTAAATCTTCATCATCAAGCATGACCTGACAAGACAGACGTGAGTCAGGCTCTAAGCCCCAAGCACGATCAAGTAGATCAGCTTCTACATCATCCATCTCATCTAGACTATTGAACCCTTTGCGTACGACAACGTGACAAGTAGTGCAAGCTTTTGACATCTCACAGGCATGCTCGATTTTGATGCCTTTTTCTAATAACGCTTTGCACAAATTCTGACCAGCTTGTAGCTCAACTTCTGCGCCCTCTGGGCAGATTTCGTGATGGGGTAGTACGGTAACTTTTGGCATAAATTATTTGTCCAATGCTAATCAATCTAAAAAATAAGATAAAGTAGCTTAGTATCATAACTAAGCTATCATTTTGAGTATGGATTTTACCAATCTTGTGCGCTGGTACCTGCCATGCTGGTTTTAACGCTTTGATTCATAATGCGAGCAGCAAAGGCATCACTATGCGGCTTAAGCTGTGCTTGCTGTGCTTCGATAAGTGCCAAGTCATTAGTGCTAAGAGCAGAACGCAGGGCTTGTATATGCTCCGCTAAAGTGTGCTGCTCATCAGAAGAAAGCAGTGCTGCAAACTCATTGAGTGCAGATTCTAGAGCCAACACTTCACGCTCGGCTTCTACTTTTGTTTCGATTAAAGAGCGTGCGTTTTTATCTTCCTCTGCATGTTTAAATCCGGCAACAAGCAACTGCTCTTTTTGCTCATCAGACAAACCATAAGAAGGCACGATCTCGATCTTGCTTTCTGTTTTGGTCGTGGTTTCTTGTGCACTAACAGTCAGCTGACCATTGGCATCGATGCTAAAGGTGACCTCGATACGAGCAAACCCAGCTTTCATTGGCGGAATACCGTACAGCTCAAAGCGGCCAAGCGAGCGACAGTTTTCTACTGTTTCGCGCTCACCTTGCACGACGTGTATCACCATGCCTGTTTGACCATCTTGATAGGTGGTAAACACTTGACGTTTTTTGACAGGGATAGGCGTGTTGCGTGGGATGAGTACTTCAACCAAACCACCCATGGTCTCAAGACCTAATGATAATGGCGTTACGTCCAATAACAACAAATTGTTGTTACTATCACCATTCACCAGTTGGTGAGCAGTTTGAGCAGCGCCTAAGGCAACAACCTCATCTGGATTCAGACGGCAAAGAGGCTGCTTGGCAAAAAATTCAGTCACGACTTGTTGTATGGCAGGCATACGCGTTGAGCCGCCTACTAAGATCACTTCGTCTAAATCTGTGGCAGTCAGCTTGGCATCACGCAGGACTTGTTCACATACGCTTAACGTGCGACGACTAACAGGCTCTACGATAGTAAGGATGTCTTCACGGCGCAATACACCTTGATAGGTTTGTCCGTTGACAGTGACATTGATATCCACTTGCTCAGCATCAGTCAACGCTTGCTTGTAAGCTTTAGCTTCTTGTGCGAGTACTGATTTGTCATGTAGGCTTACGTTTTTTGGATCTATATTTAACTGTTTAATGATCCAGTTGGTAATCAGACGATCAATGTCATCGCCGCCCAGTGCGCTATTACCGCCAGTTGCCAATACTTCAAAGACACCATCATTCAACTTCAGAATAGATACATCAAAAGTACCGCCGCCCAAATCATAAATAAGATAGTAGCTTTCTTTATCATTGTCTTCTGATGATTGGTCAAGACCATAAGCGACCGCCGCCGCCGTTGGTTCATTCAATAGACGAAGTACGTTGATACCAGCCGCTTGCGCAGCATCTTTAGTGGCTTGGCGCTGTGCCTCATCAAAATAAGCTGGCACAGTAATGACGGCACCCTCAATGCTGTCTGCAGGCAGTGCGCTCGCTGCACGTTGCTCAAGCGCGGCTAATATACGCGCTGATACTTCGACAGGTGACACTTCACCTTGAGCCGTGACAAATGCTGGCATATCATCTGTACTACCAGACAACTCATAGGGATGCGAGAATTTAATATCCGCTTGGCTACGACCCATAAAACGCTTAGCCGAGACGATCGTATTTTTGGGATCGTCTGCTAAATGCGCTAGGGCATCATAGCCGACCGATGGATTACCTGTCGCTGGATAATAAACCACAGAAGGCAGCAAGGTATCTGATGCTGCGCCTGCTTCTAAGACTTGCGCCTTGCCTGAACGTACTACAGCGACCAGTGAGCGTGTCGTACCAAGGTCAATACCTAGGCCAAAACGATGTTGATGAGGTTGAGCGCTTTGATTGGGTTCGGCAATTTGCATTAAAGACATAAGAATAACTCAGAGATAAAATGAATAAGTGTAATGAGGCAAATATGGCATGTTTAGTATGACTGCTTAACCGCTATCTCTTTATTCTCAAAATAGAGGGATTTGGCAGTTAAGCATGCTCAAAATCAGAGATTATACGGTATAGTTGATACTAATTTAACCAAATATTTAGAATCTAGCTTTCAAGTAAGATACATCATGCACAGCTATCTAGACGTATAGGTCATCGTCATCTGAATGTGCAGCAGTGGCGACGTCATCAAGCCCCGTTGTAACATCAGCATTCAATTTGACCAAAAACTTCAATTTCTGTGTCGCATCAATCGCCGTTGGCCAATCTTGCTCTTGGTAAGCAGTCTCAAAACGCTGAGACTGGTTTGCCAAGCGCGATGTAATCTGAGGATGTAGCTGCTGCAGGGCTAAAAGGTCTTTGCCTACAATAGCGTCATCTAAATCCATACGCATTTCCATCGCATCTTCTAAAAAATCCAAGTCTGCGATGGAGTGTTCTAGATTTTGCGCTTGATCAGCCATACCTAGTAGGTAACCAGCACGGCTATCAGGTGCACTCAATGTTTGGTAGGCTTGATTGATGACGGCAGAATACTGCTCTGCTTGCTTGGTATCTGCTAGATTCTTTGCAACATTATCAGGATGATAGCGTTTTTGTAGCAGACGTAGATGCTGATCGAGACTGTCTTGATTGACTTCAAATTGTACAGGTTGCTCAAATAGGGCAAAGAAGTTATCAAATTGTGTTTCTGGAATCGTATCTGTCATATCTTACGCCTTGCTTTTTTATTTGTTTTTAAAGTCTTAATCTGGTTTTTCTACCAAATATATTAGTGCATTTATATCTTTTGTATTGATTCATCACAACGGGTGCATCAATCACTGAATAATCAGTTGATTGAACCATTAAACAGTAAAAGACTCACCGCAGCCACATTCACCTTTTTGGTTAGGGTTAGTGAACTTGAAACCTTCGTTTAGACCTTCTTTTTCATAATCCATCAACAGGCCATCTAAATAGACCAAGCTTTTAGGATCAATAAAAATGCTAACGCCGCGGCTTTCATAGCGCGTGTCATTTTCATCAGGTATATCTACAAACTCTAAAACATAAGCAAGGCCTGAGCAACCCGCTGTACGGATACCAACTCGAATACCTTCACCTTTGCCGCGATTGTCCAAAAAGTCTTGAACATGCTGAGCGGCGCGTTCTGTCATTTCAATCATGCCAACTCCCATTGACTATTAATCGTAAATATCAATAAATAAACTATGTAAACTGGCAAGCGAAGTTACGAGTTTGCCAAAATAATATGCTAATAGTTTTTAGAAAATAAAAGGTGACAATTACATAAGTGTCATTGTCACCTTTTTAGCGTTAGTAACCATCTGATGTATTACTACTTTAGCATTGCTAACAAAACACAGCGCAGACGCTAGCAGGTTTGGCTTAGATAGTGGCTTCTTCTGCCGCTGCTGCTACGCCATGCTTACCTTTATAGTCGCTAATAGCGGCTTTAATGGCATCTTCTGCAAGTACAGAGCAATGCACTTTTACTGGTGGTAACGCTAGTTCTTTAGCGATATCGTTATTTTTGATTTCGCCAGCTTGATCCAAGCTTTTGCCTTTTAGCCACTCAGTAACGAGCGAGCTTGAGGCAATTGCTGAACCGCAGCCATAAGTTTTAAAGCGTGCATCTTCGATAATACCGTTATCATCGACTTGGATTTGTAGACGCATTACATCGCCACAGGCTGGGGCACCGACCATACCGGTACCAACGTTTTTGGCGTTTTTGTCAAGATTACCAACGTTGCGTGGGTTTTCGTAATGATCAATAACTTGGTCACTATAGGCCATGGGGTTTTCTCCTAGTTAGATGATGAGTAGTCGTGTATTAACTTTAAATATCTAACTACTCATCGATAATTGGGGTCAAACATTTAGTTAATAAAAACTGGATTTTTAATTGTCTGATCAATCGTTTAATAAATATATTTGAAGCTGTATTACTGTCTGTGCTTGATTTTAGTGCTCAGCCCATTCGACTGAATTCAAATCAACACCTTCTTGGTACATATCCCAAAGTGGCGATAGGGCACGTAGTTTATCAACAGCTTCATGCAGTTGCTTGATAACAGTGTCGATGTCTTCTTCAGTCGTATAACGACCAAAGCTGAAGCGGATTGAGCTATGCGCCAATTCGTCTGGGCGACCGATAGCACGTAGTACATATGATGGCTCAAGCGTCGCTGATGTACAGGCTGACCCTGATGATACCGCTAAGTCTTTTAGCGACATCATCAATGACTCGCCTTCAACAAAGTTAAAGCTGATGTTCACAATGTTTGGTACGCTGTTCTCAAGATCGCCGTTCAGATAGATCTCTTCGATATCTTGTAGACCATCCCAGAGTTTTTGACGCAATTTTGCAACATGGGCATGATCTGTTTCAAAGCTCTCATTGGCTAGAGCAAATGCTGCGCCAAGACCAACGATTTGATGCGTAGGTAATGTACCTGAACGCATACCGCGCTCATGACCACCGCCGTGTTGCTCAGCTTTTAGGCGAATACGTGGCTTACGGCGAACAAACAATGCGCCGATACCTTTAGGACCGTACACTTTATGACCTGAGAAACTCATCAAATCAATCTTCATCTCTTCAAGATTGATTTTTACTTTACCAACAGACTGTGCGCCATCAACATGGAAAACCACACCGGCTTCACGAGTGATTTCACCAATGGCCGCCACATCTGTGATCGTACCAAGCTCATTGTTTACCATCATGAGCGATACCAAAATTGTATCCTCACGTAGGGCTGCTTTTACCTGCTCTGGCAAGATAAGACCTGTGCTTGGTTGCGGCTCGAGATACGTAATTTCAAAACCTTCTTGCTCAAGCTTACGGCACGTATCTAGCACGGCTTTGTGTTCAATTTTGCTGGTGATGATGTGTTTACCACGAGACTGATAAAAGTGAGCTGCGCCTTTAATGGCTAGGTTGTCAGATTCAGTTGCACCAGAAGTAAAGACGATTTCGCGTGGATCAGCGTTGATGACTTCAGCCACTTGTCCGCGAGCAGTTTCTACGGCTTCTTCTGCTTGCCAGCCATAGCCGTGAGAGCGCGAGGCTGGATTACCAAAGATGCCATCTACTGTCAGATATTCGCTCATCTTAGCCGCTACTGATTTTGCAACTGGTGTGGTGGCGGCATAATCTAAGTATATAAGGTTGTTATGTTGGCTCATGCTGGGTTTGCCTCGCTGTTCGATAGGGTAATAGTATTGATGTCTTTTATGGAAATATCTTTTGTAGAGGTGTGCTGACGTTCTGATACTGACTGCACATTTTCCATATCTAATAATTGCGCTAATGTTATATTTTTCAAGTACTGTTCAATATGATTTGATAGTGCACACCACAGGTCATGGGTCAGGCACATTGTACCACCTTGACAGTCGCCGCGTCCTTCACACTGCATCGCATTAACGGATTCATCGACAGCAGATATGATGCTCATCACATCTATCTCGTTCAATGGCTTGGCTAGGTTATAACCACCAGCTGCACCGCGAATACTGGTCACAAGGCCACGTTTGCGTAGCTTGGAGAATAACTGTTCAAGGTAGGAGATAGAAATTGACTGCCGTTTAGCGATATCAGATAGAGATACTGCGCTCTCTTGTTGATTGGTCTGTAATGCCAAGTCTAGTAAAGCAGTAACGGCATATCTGCCTCGAGTAGTTAAACGCATGTGTTATCTCCAAACTTTTAGGTCATTTTTATTTAATAACGATCTTGGAAAGGGATAGATACAGTCAATAATAGATCAATATAAAAGCTGTCAATCATATCCGTTCAAGTTGTGTCTTATCGTTATTAAACAACAGATGGTTAACCCGATGTGTGCAACGATTAAGTCAATTATACTTAATCCTGAGTAATTTGGTCAAGATTAAAGTGTGATTAAATGGTTAATCGAGCTTATCGCTATGATTGATAAAAACAATGGTGGTTAAGAAGGGGGGATAAATGGGAAAACAGGTGGGATGTGATATATAAACGACAGATGTAGGGGCGCTGAATACAAATTATAGTTATATGGTGTGACTCATATACTGTGATCCATATGAATAGTCACTAAGCGTGCAACACCTATGGTAAATGTCACACACTTATCTATGACTGGTAGCACCGTTAAATAAAACCAAATCTAGCACCAATTAATTCATTAAGAGGGCTATGATCGAGACTACCGCGACGACCAATGCCACTACGGTCACAATCATAAAGGTCTTTTGCTTACTCTGTAGCTCTTTAACTGTGGTTTCAAGTTCGCGGTTCTTGATGGTTAATGTGTTGATTTGGGCCTGCTGTTCTTTGATACGCTCTTTATAATGGTCTTTCTTTTCCGCCATTTCAGCATCAGATGGCTTGGTTTTACCTTTACCACCTTTGATTTTTCTGATCAGACCCTGAATCAGGCTACCAAGACCAAGCTGCATGATAAATTGTTTGACCAGCTGTACTTGAACAGATTCACCGCGCATCTGTAATTTTTCGGTCGTCTCTCTATCGTGAGTGGTGATGGCATTAATCACTTGAATGCTATAAGCATTGATAACGACATCAGGTTCGCTACGACCAACAGGCAACTCGGCATCCAAGAGTACACCTTTGGTACTAAAGGTGGCAAAAACCTCAACATGAGGCAAATATAAGCGCAACGCTACGACCGTACCTTGCTTGGCAAGTGGATAAGCGGCTTTACGTAGTTCAGGATCCAAACGTAACAATAGTGTCAGCGCCGACTCGATGAACACCAGAATAATATTAAGAAGAGAGTGAGACAACGTAGAACGCTTCATGTAAATAATCCATTTTTTTTATTTAGCAAATCAAAGTTATGTAATAAACTTAAGTTTATTTTTACCCGAAATTTGCAGTGGTATTTTGCTTATAGTAACGCCTTTATAATAAAAAGTAACGCTAGTTTCTGTCAGTGGTAAAATTATTACAGTACAATCTAGCAGTTGATAAAGACATTAAAATTTATGACTGGTAATGCACAGACACCAACTGACAACTGTTTTAAAGAGTAAACAAATAAGCTGATTCATTGTTTGAATGAGGACAGTTTATCTGTATATAGGTTGCAGATGTTTTGCGTAACATTGGGTGTCAAATAAAACATTGGGTGTCAAATAAGTAGTTGATGGCACAAAAAGATGTAAAATCGCTTGCACTCCTTATGCTGCCTTGATATAAAGACGATAACAAAGCGAAACCTGTTAATACGCCAGTCAGGTAGTTTTTATTGCGTAAGTACCACGAGAGCGTTACAATGCTTGGCGTGAGCGTTTATTACCCCCTTAAACTTGAAGGAAATTTTATGAATAAGTCAGAATTAATTGATAGCATCGCAGACAAAAGTGGTCTAAATAAGACTCAAGCTGGTGATGCTTTGAATGCTGTTATGGAAAGTGTTGGCGAAGCTTTAGAAGCTGGCGATAGCATCTCTTTGGTTGGTTTCGGTACTTTTAGCGTAAAAGACCGCAAAGCACGTACTGGCCGTAACCCTAAGACTGGTGAAGAGCTAAGCATCCCTGCAAGCAAAGTACCAAGCTTCAAAGCTGGTAAAAACCTAAAAGAGCGTTTGAACTAAGCCGCTCTATGGTAGATGGTCGCTTTGGCTAATGTCATAAGCTAAGCACTGAAAAAGCACCTAAATATTAGGTGCTTTTTTTGTCGCTATAGTTTATCTCATACAACGTGAATATTTTGAGTATATACGAAAAATCACGTATCATAGGGCGCGCGATACGCGATAGATGCGTTGTTTAAATAAGGTATTGTCACTGAACCTTGTTTTCCCTAATAAAATGTACACGTTCTTCCTCTTACCATTGCCGGCTTAAATAGCATTGATATTAGCAGGTCGCACTCGACAGCTCCTAACAGTATTACAATGGTTTTTCATCAATATAGGTTAATAAAGCAGAGATAACTATGGATAAATTGCGCGATTTCTTAAAAAGCTGGCCAGGTCGCATTTTATTGATTTTATGCCTATCGCCACTGGCTCTATTGGGTGTCGAAAGCTATTTTGGCGGCGGGGTTGATCCCAACCAAATCGCTCAGGTGGGTGAGGCAAGCGTAGGGTTGTCCGAGTATCAGACTGCCGTCAATAACCGTCGTAGCGAAATACTAGAGCAAGTTGATGATGCCAGTTTATTGAATGAAGATGTACTGCACGAGCAGGTACTAAAAGGTCTGATTGATCGTACATTACTAGAGCAGCAAGCAGGTAAGCTTGGTATGACAGTCTCTGATGACACGATCAATCGTTTGCTGCGTGAAGAAGAAATATTCAAAGATGCTGATGGAAACTTTTCTAACGATCAGTTTGCAAACTTTTTGCGTCAGCGTGGCATGACCAAAAATCAGCTGTTTGCAGAGTTTCGCAATCAGTTAAGCTTGGATCAGTTGAATGCGAGCATCGTTGGTACAGCCATCTATCCAATGCAGGCAGTTAGCCAATTGATCGACTTGCAACTAGAATCACGCAACGTCTGGGTACATCGTTTTGATTGGCAGGACTATGCTGATCAGGTCAAACTGAGCAAAAATGATATTCAAGCATATTATGATGCCAATAAAGACACCCTAAAAAGCGCGGCAATGGTCAACTTGGCTTATATTCAGCTTAGCCCGCAGACCATCAAAGTCGATGATGTGACAACAGAAGAGTTGCAGCAGCAGTACGAAGCGTATAAGCAAAGTCTGGCTGCTGATGATGAGCGTAGAGTGAGTCAAATACTGTTAACAGGTGATGATGCTAAGGCAAGAGCAGATAAAGTTAAAGCTCGCTTGGCTAAAGGCGAGTCTTTTGCTGCTGTGGCCAAAGCAGAATCGGATGATCCTTCAGGAGAAACGGGTGGTGACATTGGTCGCTTTAATCCGTCAGTATTTGGTGGTGACGCCGATGCTGTTGAAAAAGCACTAGAAGGCTTGAGCGTTGGAGATGTGACAGCCCCTATCAAGACCAGCTTTGGCTATCAGATATTCACAGTCACCGAAGATAATGGCAAAAAGATTCCAAGTCTCGATAGTATGCGTGCTGAGCTGACGGCTAAGGCAAAAGAGTACAAGCGTCAAGAAATCTACGCGGATAAAGTAACCTCGATTAATGATTTGGCAGCAGATGGCTTTAGTATCGAAGATATTGCGCAACAAGAGAATGTCACGCTAAAACGTATCAAAGATTATCGTAAAGAAAATAACAAATCAGTATTATCGCAACCAGCAGTGATCAAACAGGCCTTTGACGAATTTACGATTCAAGATCAGGCCGTGACGGCAGGTATAGAAGTTGGTAACGGTACGGTATGGGTACAACCAAGCAACTATCGTCCTACGACCACACTGAGCTTATCTAGTGCAACGCCAAGAATCACTCAGATATTGCGTCAGCAAAAAGCCACAGCCTTGGCGCTAAAAGAAGCGAAATCTGTCGCTGCTGGTATCAAAACGCCAGCTGATATTGCTAAGCAGTCAGTAAGTTTGCAATCTTTGGGTGAGATCAATCGTCAGACGACGTTACTCACGGATAAAGAGCGTGGATTGGCCTTTAGCAAGCAAGCTGCCAATGATGGCGTAGTCGCGCTCGCTAGTGAGACTGAAGCAGGTGCAACGCTATTGGTTGGTGATCGCATCAAGACTGAGCAGCAGTCACCACTATCTGATATGCAAAGAGCGCAAACGGCCAGCATCATTCGTGACAATTTAGGTCAAGATCAGCTGCAAGACTACTTAGATTATCTACGTATGGTCTATCAAGTTGAGATTAACGAAGCTAACATGGCAAATGCACAAGGGCGCTAAGCGTTCGCTGTATGGTTACTCTTAATTATTAAACGCAAAAAAGCCACTGTGGCGATACAGTGGCTTTTTTTATTGGGTAATACTTTAACTGTAGTGACCACGAATACGATAGAAGCTGAAAATTAGTTGCAGTAACAAATACAATTGCTGCGACTAGGGCGTGTTGAACATTCG